>JAFAZJ010000184.1 GCA_019239835.1 Alphaproteobacteria bacterium
GGTGGGTGGAGTCGTCGCGAGCCGGCCCGATCTGTTCGGGGCCGACGCACGGCTGGGCAACCTGTTCGACCATCTCGCCGGGCAGGCGAAGGACGGCGTGTTGCCCGCGGCCGCGATCCTGGCGGCGCTGCTCGACGCCTTCTCGCCGATCTGGCCCTCGCGGCTCGACATCGAGGGCGTGGCGTTGGGCGATGTGTGGCGTCATCCTGCCGCGCGCGCCAACGATCGCACCGAGGGGCTGGTGCCGTTCCACAAGCTCTCGCAGTGGCTGGCCTATTCGCTGGTCGAGCCGATGCAGGAGGCGGGGATCAGGGTCGTCGATCTCGATGCGCTGACCGGCCTGCCGGAGTATCGCAACGGCGGTCTGCTGGTCGACAGCGGCGCGTTGCGCGTGAAACGGCGCGAGATCCTCGAGCGAGCCTGGGCACCGGGCGACGAGGTGATCGTCGAGTGGCGCGCGCTTACGGTAGCGCTGCTCGACCGCATCGGCGCGCAAGTGCGACTGCATCTGGGACTGGATGCCCAGACCCTACCGCTGGTGAAGGTGCTGGAGGGTGGCACCTGGCTGGCGGGCCGCAGGCTGGCGGCCGAGCGGCGGCCGGGCGGTGCGCCGCCCATCGCCATCGACAGCGACGGCACGGTATTCTGAGCCGAAAGGCCCCGGGGAGCATCATGGCCAACAACAGCAACGTCACCGTCGTCGACCATCCGCTGGTGCAGCACAAGCTCAGCATCATGCGCAACAAGGAGACCTCGACCACCAATTTCCGTCGCCTGCTGCGCGAGATCGCGTTGCTGCTGGGCTACGAGGTGACGCGCGACCTGCCGATCGCGACGCAGCGCATCGACACGCCGCTGGAGGCGATGGACGCGCCGTTCATCGACGGCAAGAAGCTGGTGGTGGTGCCGGTACTGCGCGCCGGGCTGGGTCTCGCCGACGGCATCCTCGACCTCGTGCCCGGCGCGCGTGTCGGCCATATCGGGCTGTATCGCGATCCCGAGACCAAGGCCGCCGTCGAGTACTACTTCAAGATGCCCGAGGCGCTGGGCGAGCGCCTGGTGCTGGTGTGCGATCCGATGCTGGCGACCGCCAACTCCGCCATCGCCGCCATCGACCTGCTGAAGGGCGCCGGCGCGCGCTGGATCAAGATGCTCTGCGTGCTGGCCGCGCCCGAGGGCGTGCAGGCCTTCACCGAGGCGCATCCCGACGTGCCGCTGACCGTCGCCGCGATCGACCGCCAGCTCAACGACCACGCCTACATCATGCCCGGCCTGGGCGACGCCGGCGACCGCCTGTTCGGGACCAAATAGGCCGCCCGATCGCCGCTACGGGGCTAATCCTGGGGGGTGTGAGAGATTGTGAGAGATTTTTCCATATAGACCGTCCGCGCGCGTGACGCCGATAACCCGGCAATCTCTCACAATCTCTCACACCCCTAGGGCATCATCGGGCACGCGTTCAAGAGGCGAGACCAGACAGCCATGCCGAGCATCGCCAAGCTGAGCTTCATCGGGCTGGAGCACGTGCTGCCGCCGCAGACGGCGTTCGGCATGGCGCGCGGCATCGGCCATCGAAGGCCAGGCGGCATCGTCGAGATCGAGACCAGCGAGGGCGTCACCGGCGTCGGCGAGGTGTTCGGCAATCCGTTCGTCAGCCGCGAATATTTCCGCATGGTCGAGCCGTTCTTCGCCGGCAAGAGCGTCTACGACTTCGATCACATCGAGGCCGAGATCCGCAACCGCGCCTATCACCTGGGCGTGCAGAACCAGCTCACCGCCTGCCTCGCCGGCATCAACGTGGCGCTGTTCGACGCCATCGGGCGGGCGACCAACACGCGGGTCTGCGACCTGATCGGCGGCTGCCGCGCCACGCGCCTGCCGGTCTACGCCTCGACGGGATTCTTCTCGAAGGACGTCGACCGCCAGCTCGAGCACATGCTGGCCGAGGTCAAGGCGCATCCCTATGTCGGCATCAAGATCAAGATCGGCCGTGGCGCGAAAGACGACGTTTTGCGCGTCAAGCAGACGCGTGAAGCGCTGGGCGACGACATCCTGCTGATCGTCGACATCAACGGCAATTACACCGTCGACCTGGCGCTGGAGTCGATGCGCGCCATCGAGCCCTACAACATCCACTGGGTCGAGGAGCCGCTGCCGCCCTCGGACCTGCGCGGCTATGCCGAGCTGCGCGCGCGGGCGCCGATGCCGATCGCCGCCGGCGAGGCGCACTACGCCGTGCGCGACTTCAAGCAGCTGATCGACGGCCGCTGCATCGACATCGTGCAGCCGGCGATCCCGACGGTGGGCGGCCTGACCGAGGCCAAGCGCATCGCCTTCCTCGCACAGTCGAGCAATCTGCGCGTCTCACCGCACGTCTGGGGCGGCGCGCTGGGCCTGGCCGCGGCCTGCCACTTCATGGCCTCGCTGCCGACCTCGCCGCACACCGACAACGTGCCGTATCCGATGCTGATCGAGTACGACCGCAGCGCCAACGCGCTGCGCACCGATCTGCTGGCGACGCCGATCAAGCTCGACGCCGGCCACCTGATCCTGCCCGACGGGCCGGGCCTGGGCGTCACGCTCGACCGTGGGCAGGTCGAGCGCTACCGCGTCTGCTGATTCTTCCCTTCTCCCCGCGCAGGCGGGGAGAAGGTGCCCGAAGGGCGGATGAGGGGCTTCGCGGTCTCGCCACAAACGAAGAGGCGGATGAGAGGTTGTGAAGCCCCTCATCCGCCTCACTGGCGCTCGGCACCTTCTCCCCGCCTGCACGGGGAGAAGGAATCGGCCGATCAGTTGCCCGGGCCGCGTTCCATCGAGTAGGGCTGCCAGCGCGTCAGCTCGGTCTTCTCCAGCACCGAGGGGTTGACGCAGCTGCGTGGCCAGCGGCCGCTGAGGACCGAGGCGAGCTCGTGGCCGACGCGGCGGCGGCGGGCGGGATCGAAGCGCGAGGAGGCCGAGGCGACGTGCGCCGTGAGGATCACGTTGTCCATCTTGAGGATCGGGTTGTCCGGCTTGGGCGGTTCGGTCTCCAGCACGTCCAGCCCGGCGCCGGCGATCCAGCCTTCCTGCAGGGCGCGGATCATCGCCGCCTCGTCGACCGTGGCGCCGCGGCCGGAGTTGACGAACAGCGCCGTCTTCTTCATCGCGCGGAACTGCTTCTCACCGAACATCTTGCGCGCGTCGGTGGTCGAGGGCGCGTGCATCGAGACGATGTCGGCCTGCGCCAGCACCTCGTCGTAGCTGCACGGCTCGACGCCGTACTGGCTCAGCACCAGCTCCTCGACATAGGGATCGTAGGCCAGCATGCGGAAGCCGAAGGCACGGGCGCGGGTCGCCACGGCGCGCGCGACATGGCCGAAGGCGATGAAGCCCAGGGTCTGGCCCATCAGGCGCGGGAACTGGTAGAGCATCGGCCGGCCCTTGGACCAGTTGCCGTCGCGCGCCATGCGGTCCTGCACCACCAGCCGCCGCCAGGTCGCCAGGATCAAGGTCATGGCATGGTCGGCGACCTCCTCGATGAAGGTGTCGGGCACGTTGGTGACCGGGATGTTGCGCGCCGTCGCCGCCGCGACGTCGACCGAGTCGACGCCGACGCTGCCCAGCGAGATCACCTTGCAGCGCTCCAGCGAGTCGATCACCTGTTTGGTCAGCCGGCTCTTGGAATAGATCGCGTCCGCGTCATGGGCACTGGCGATGAAGGCGTTCTCGCTGCTGGCGGAGACCTCGATGATCTCCGCCCCGATCGAGGCGAGCGCCTCCATCTCGTAGGAATGGTCCACCGGCGACGCCAGCGCCTGCGTGACGATCTTGAACTTGGCCATGTTTTTCCTCCCGCAATGCCTGCTCGAATAGCGCGTTCCGGGCCTGAGGCAAAGCGCGCGCCGCTACCCGCCGTCAGATTGGCGTACGGCTGATCGCGCTAACATGACGGCCGACGAACCGGGAGACGCGATGCGCGCAATCGCGCAGTTCTGCGATGTGGTGGACCTGATCAACGACGCCATCGGGCGTTGGGCCGCGTGGCTGCTGATACCGGTGATCCTGCTGCTGTTCCTGCAAATCCCGCTGCGCGAGGTGGTCGGCAAGGGCAACCTGCTGGCCAACGACATGGGCCAGCTGCTGCATGCGACGGTCTTCGTCGTCGGTGCCGCCTATGCCCTGCGCTGGGATTCGCACGTGCGCGTCGACCTGCTGTACGGCCGCATGAGCCCCCGCCGGCGCGCCTGGGTCAATCTCGTCGGCGCCGTCGTCTTCATGATGCCGTGGCTCGGCTGGGTCGGCTGGTGGTCAGCGCCGATCGCCTGGCGTTCTTGGAAGGCACTGGAGTTGTTCCCGGAGACGTGGAATCCCGGCTACTTCCATTTCCGCACCCTGCTGCTGACGCTCAGCCTGCTGCTCGGCATCCAGGCGCTGGCGATGGCCGGCCGCGCGATCCTGGTGCTCCGCGGCGCGGAGTCGGCGCGGTGAGCCTGGCGGACCTGCTGCCGCTGCTGATGTTCATCGGCGCGATCGCGCTTCTGGTCGCGGGCTTCCCGGTCGCCTTCACCTTGTGCGGCGTGTCGATGCTGTTCGCCTTCATCGGCGCGACGGCCGACCTGTTCCAGCTGTCGTTGCTGTCGTCGCTGCCGCTGCGCCTGGTGGCGTTGATGGAGAACGACCTGCTGCAGGCGATTCCCATCTTCGTCTATCTCGGTGTCGTGCTGCAGAAGACCACCATCGCCGCCGACCTGCTGGAGGCGATGACGGCGATGTTCGGCCGCCGTCCCGGCGGGCTCGGCATCTCGACCCTGCTGCTGGGCGCGCTGCTGGCGCCGATGACCGGCGCGGTCGGCGCCACGGTGATGACGCTCGGCATGCTGGTGCTGCCGGCGATGCTGCGCGCCGGCTACGACCACCGCCTCGCCAGCGGCATCGTCTGCGCCGCCGGCACGCTGGGCACGATCTTGCCGCCTTCGGTGGTGCTGATCCTGCTCGCCACCATGATGCAATCCGGCTTCGTCGAGGCCATGGCGCGGCTGGGCGTGCACATCACCTCGCCGCTGCTGACCAAGCACATCTATCTCGGCGCGCTGGTGCCGGTCGGCCTGCTGCTGCTGCTCTACATCGCCTACGCCGCGTTCATCGCCTGGCGCTATCCCGAGCGCTGCCCGCCGCAGCCGCTGGCGCCGGGCCGGCGCCTCGACGGGCGCCGCCTGCTGGTGGCCTTCGCCATCCCGGTCGGCCTGATCCTCGGCATGCTGGGCTCGATCGTCACCGGCTGGATCTACACGGTCGAGGCAGCATCCTGCGGCGCGATCCTGGTGACGCTCTACGCCTTCGCGCGGCGCGAGCTGACGCTCGACCTGCTGGGCGACGTGCTGCGCACGGTGATGCGGCTCACCGCCATGGTCTTCGCGCTGATGATGGGCGCGCTGACCTTCACCCTGGTGTTCCGCGGCCTGTCGGGCGACGTGGTGGTGGCGCGCTGGCTGGCGGGGCTGCCCGGCGGAGTCTCCGGCGCCACGGCCGCGGTGATGATCGCGGCGTTCCTGATCGGCTTCTTCCTCGACGCCACCGAGATCATCCTGCTGGTCGTGCCGGTGACCGTGCCGCCGCTCCTGATGCTCGGCGCCGATCCGGTGTGGCTGTCGGTGCTGCTGGCGATCAACCTGCAGACCAGCTTCCTCGCGCCACCGGCGGGTTTTGCGCTGAGCTTCGTGCGCAACATCGCACCGCCGGAGATGTCGACCGGCTCGATCTATCGCGGCGCGGCTCCGATGATTTGCCTGCAGGCCTTGGCGCTGGCTCTCCTGTGGGCACGACCCGACGTGGCGCTGCTCGCCGTCGATCGCGCGCCGCAAAGCCTGGTCAAGGAACCGCCGCCCAAGCCGCCACCGGGCTTCCGGGTCGATCTCGCGCCGCCCGAGGAGCCGCCGCCGCTCGATATGAAGTAGCGCGCGCTACTGCGAGTGCTTGATGCCGGCAGCCTCGATCACCGGGTCCCACAGCTTTTCCTCGGCGACCATCGCCGCCGCCAGGGTCGAGGGCGCGCCGCCAACGACGTTGGCCCCCAGATCGGTGAGCTTGGCCAACACCGACTCATGGCGTAGCGCCGCTTCGATGTCCTGCGCCGCCTTGGCGAGGATCGGATCGGGCGTCTTGGCCGCGGCGTAGAAGGCGAACCACGACAGCGCGACGTAGCCGGGCACGACGGTGCCGATCGGCGGCGCGTTAGGCAGGGTAGGGATCGGCGTCGCCGAGGTGACGCCCAGCGCGCGCGTCGTGCCGGCGCGCAGATGCGGCGTGGAAACGGTGATGGTGTCGAAGATCACGTCGAGGCGGCCGCCGATCAGGTCCTGCATCGCCGGCGCGGCACCACGATAGGGCACGTGCGTGATGTCGACCTTGGCGAGGTGCTTGAACAACTCGCCCGAGAGATGGATCGAGGAGCCGATGCCGGCCGAGCCGAAATTCAGCTTGCCCGGGTTGGCCTTGGCGCGGGCGATGAAATCGGCGATCGACTTGTCGGGCGAGGCGGCCGGCACGACCATGACGTTGGGAATCGACACCGCCATCGTCACCGGCGCGAGGTCTGTGAACGGATCATAGTTCATCGTCTTGTAGAGCAGCTTGCTCACCGCGGCAGAGCTCGACGTGATCAGGAAATTGGCGCCATCGGGCGGCGTGCGCACGACTTCCGCGCCCGCGACGTTGCCGCCGGCGCCGGGCTTGTTGTCGACCACGACGGAGACTTTCCAGATCTCGGCGAGCCGTGTCGCGGCGAGACGGGCGACGATGTCGGCTGCGCCACCCGGCGGGAAGCCGACGACAATGCGCACCTGGCCGCTGGGCCAGGCCTGGCCGCGCACGATCGACGGCGCGGCGATGAGAGCGGCGGTCGAGGCCAGCAGGCCCCTGCGGTTGATGCGGCTCATGACGTGTCCCCCTGTCTTTTGCCGCCGATCATGCCGTCGCTTCACTCCAGGCGGAAGGGCAGTGGTTGGCGGCCGTCGGTGTCGGTGAAGGCGTAGTCGCGCGCCAGCTCGCCGACGGTGAACAGGCGACCGCTGCGCTCCATCACATCGGGGTCGGCGGCGAGCGCCACGACGGCGCGGCCGGCGTAGTCGGGCGATTCGAGCTTGGCCAAGGTCTCGGGATCGTCGGCCAGTGCCTGGCTCACGCGCTCGGTGCGCACGAAACCGGGCGCCAGCGCGACGCAGGCGATTTCCGCGCCCGCCAGCTCGCGCGCCAGGCCATAGACCATGCGGATCGCGGCCGCCTTGGCGACGTCGTAGTAGAGGTTGCCGAGATACTCGTCGAAGGCCCAGGCCACCGTGTTGACGATCAGCCGGGGACGCTCCGCGGTCTTCGGCCCGGTCATCAGCGGCAGCGCGTGGCGCGTGGTGAGGAACGTCGCTTTCAGGCCGCCGTCGAACATCCGCGTCCAGTTTTCCGACGACTGGCGCAGAAACGGCGCCGCGAAGGCCGCGCCGGGATGCTGCTCGTATCCGCCCCAGGCATTGTTGACGAGGATGTCGATGCGGCCGTTCTCGCGCGCGATCGCCGCCGTCAGTGCCTCGACCTGCTTCTCGTCGCGATGATCGCAGGGCTTGGCAAACCCGCGGCCGCCGCCTGCCGCCGCACCGGCCGCACTGACCACCGCCGCTGCTTCCTCGACCGTGCCCGGGAGATTCTCGGTCGTGGCGCCTGACGTGCTGCGGCCGGTGACATGCACGAGGCAACCGGCCTCACCGAGCGCCTTGGCGATGCCCAGCCCCAGGCCGCGTGTGGCGCCGCTGACCAGCGCCACCGGACGCTCTTCGCCGTCACTCATGCCCAATCCCCGACCGACCGTTGCGTGCCGGACTACGCTATCGCATGTCGGGTGCGCAGGGTCGATTCAGCGCGGCTGGGGATTACTCCGCGGCGTGCGGCACCACCGGATGCTCGGCCGGGGCCGCGGCTCCCCTGGCGCGGCGCTGGCGGAACCGGGCACCGAGGTTCTCGAACATCAGGTAGACCGTGGGCGTGATGAACAGGGTCAGCAGCTGCGACATGCACAGGCCGCCGACCACCGCGACACCGAGCGGCTGACGCAGCTCGGCGCCGGAGCCCAGCGCCATGGCGATGGGCATCGCGCCCAGGATGGCGCAGAGCGTCGTCATCATGATCGGCCGGAAGCGCAGCACGGCTGCCTGGATCATCGCCTCCTTGGAGTCGAGACCCTGGGCTTTTTTCTCGATCGCGAAGTCGACCATCATGATGGCGTTCTTCTTGACGATGCCGATCAGCATGACCACGCCGATCATGGCGATCACCGAGAGGTCCATGCCCGCCAGCTCGAGCGTCACCAGCGCGCCGATGCCGGCCGAGGGCAGGCCCGAGAGGATGGTCAGCGGGTGGATGAAGCTCTCGTAGAGCACGCCCAGCACGATGTAGATCACCAGCACGGCGGCGAAGAGCAAGATGCCCTGGTTGGCCACCGCCTGCTGGAAAACCTGGGCGCTGCCCTGGAAGCTGGTGCTGATCGAGGCCGGCAGGTTGATGTCGCGCATCGCGGCACCGATACCGGCCACCGCCTGGCCCAGCGAGGTGCCGGGCACGAGGTTGAACGATACGGTCACCGACGGCAGCTGCGAGAGATGGGCCACGGTGAGCGCGGTCGGCCGCTCGGAGAGATGCGCCACCGTGTCGAGCGGCACCACGCCGCCGGACGGCGTGCGCACCGTCAGCCGGCGCAGCATCTCCGAGGTGTCGGAGTATTTCGGATCGGCCTCGAGGATCACCTGGTAGGTGTCCTGCGGCGCATAGATGGTCGAGATCTGGCGCGTGCCGAAGGCCGAGTAGACGACGCTGCGGATCTGATCGACGGTCAGATTCAGGCGCGCGGCGGCGTCGCGGTCGATGTCGATCACGGCGGCGCGGGCGCGCATCTGCAGGTCGGAGTTGACGTCGATGATGCCCGGGACCGAGCGCATGCGCGTCTCGACCTTCGACGCCCATTCCTGCAGCTCGGCCAGGTTGGGCGACTGCATCGTGTACTGATACATCGCGCGCGACTGCGTCGTGCCGACGGTGATCGACTGCACCGGCTGGAAGAAGACCTGGATACCCGGGGTCTGCGCCGTGGCGCGGCGCAGCCGGGCGATGACCACGCCGGCATCGACCTTGCGCTCGGGCTTGTCGCGCAGCGCGATGAAGAAGCGGCCGGAGTTTTGGGTGTTGGCAGCGTTACCGCCGCCCACGGTCGACATGACCGAGACCACGTCGGGATCGGCACTGATGATTTCTGCCAAGCGTGCCTGGCGCTCGACCATCGCGCTGAAGGAGGCGTCGTCCGGACCCACCGTCGAGGCGTTGAGCAGCCCGTTGTCCTCCTGCGGGAAGAAGCCCTTGGGGATCGCCTGAAACAGGATCACGGTGAGCACGAAGGTACCAGCCGTGATCAGCAGGATCAGCTTGGAGTGATTCACGGTCCAGCGCACCGCATGGCCGTAGCCGCGGGTCAGCCGCGTGAAACCGGCCTCGAACAGCCGCACCGGCAGCGGCAGTCGGGCGTGATGGTCGATCGGCTTGAGCAGCCGGGAGCACAGCATCGGTGTCAGGGTCAGCGACACCACGCCCGAGATCAGGATGGCCATCGAGATCACCAGGCCGAACTCTGAGAACATGCGGCCGACCACGCCGCCCATGAACAGCACGGGGATGAACACCGCGACCAGCGAGATGGTCATGGAGATGATGGTGAAGCCCACCTCCTTGGAGCCGACGTAGCATGCCTCCTTCGGGTCCATGCCCTCCTCGACATGGCGCATGATGTTCTCGAGCATGACGATGGCATCGTCGACGACGAAGCCGACGGCGAGCGTCATGGCGAGCAGCGAGATGTTGTCGATCGAGTGACCCAGCAGGTACATGCCGCCAAAGGTGCCGATCAGCGAGATCGGCAGCGCCAATGCCGGAATCAGCGTGGCGCGCAGGCTGCGCAGGAACAGATAGATCACCATGATGACCAGGCAGATGGCGATCGCCAGGGTGATCTGCACGTCGTCGATCGAGTGGCGGATCGACACCGAGCGGTCGACGAGCACGCTGACCTCGACGTTGGCCGGCAGCTCGCGCTGGATCTGCGGCAGCATGGCGCGCACGCGATCGACGACCTCGACGGTGTTGGCGTCGGGCTGGCGCTGCACGGCCAGCAGGAGCGCGCGCTGGCCGTTGAGCCAGCTGGCGACGCGCTCGTTCTCGACGCTGTCGATGGCGGTGGCGACGTCGGCGATGCGCACCGGCGCGCCGTTCTGCCAGGCGACGATCAGCGGCATGTACTGCGCGGCGCGCGACACCGGACCGGTGGCGTCGAGGATGGCGTTGCGGCCGCCTTGCGGCACGGCGCCCAGCGGCCGGTTGGAGTTGGCCGCCGCCAGCGCGGTCTGCACGTCGGTCAGGCTGAGCCCGCGCGCGGCGAGCTGGTCGAGATCGGCGCGTACGCGCACGGCGTATTTCTGGCTGCCGTAGATCAGCACCTGGGCGACGCCGGGCAGGGTCGAGATGCGCGGCAGGATGTTGGCCTGCGCGAACGCGTCAACGTCGGACAGCCGCGCATTGGGCGAGCGCAGCGCGAGGAAAACCACCGGGAAGTCGGCCGGGTTGACCTTGCGGAAGCTGGGCGGCGTCGTCAGGTCGGCCGGCAGCCGGCGCATTGCAGAAGCGATCGCGCTCTGCACGTCGAGCGCGGCGCCGTCGATGTTGCGGTTGAGGTCGAACTGCAGGACGACCGAGGTGTTGTCGAGGGTCGAGACCGAGGTCATCACCGACACGCCGGCGATGGTCGAAAACTGGCGCTCGAGGATGCCGGCCACCGAGGAGGCCATGGTCTCGGGACTGGCGCCCGGCAGGTTGGCGCTGACCTGGATGGTCGGGAAATCGACGCGCGGCACGGCCGCGACCGGCAGCTGGCCATAGCCGAACATTCCCGCAGCCAGGAACGAGACCATCAGCAAGATGGTCATCACCGGCCTGCGAATGCAGACATGCGAAATCATGTCGTCGTCCCCTTCATTGTCCTTCTCCCCGCGTATGCGGGGAGAAGGTGCCGAGCGTCAGCGAGGCGGATGAGGGGCTTTTCGTACAGCAACCCGGATCCAGCTCGTTGACACACCGCGAAGCCCCTCATCCGCCCTTCGGGCACCTTCTCCCCGCATGCGCGGGGAGAAGGCTAATTCTTTGCTTCGGACGGCGGCTTGCCCGCGCCCGGCTTGGCCGCAGCCGGTGGCTTCGGCGTGTTGATGCTGACCGCGACGCCATCGGCCAGGCGCAGCTGGCCGCTGGTGACCACGCGCTCGAAGCCATCGAGGCCCGAGGCGACCACCACCTCCTCACCGATGGTGCGCGAGACCTTGATCGGCACGACCACGGCGCGGTTGTCGCGCACAACATAGACGAACGGGCCGGACTGGCCGATCTGCAGCGCCGCGGCCGGCATGGTCACGGCATTGGCCTCGACGCCGAGGATGACGCGCGCCGGCACGAAGGCGCCCGGCCACAGCCGCTCCGCATCGTTGGTCATGCGCGCCTTGGCGGTCACGGTGCCGGTGGCGAGGTCCATGGTGTTCTCGATGAAGGCGATCTCGCCGGTCGACACGTTGGTGCCCTTGCCGGCTTCGACCCGTACCGGCCCCTTCGCCATGACGGCGCGCAGCTCCTCCAGCACCGGCGCCGGCACCGAGAAGGCGATGAAGATCGGGTCCATCTGGTTGACGACGGCCAGGCTCTGGGTGTCGGCCATGCGCACGACGGTGCCGGCCTTGGCCTGGATCGAGCCGATGCGCCCACTCACCGGTGCGCGGATCTCGGTGTAGCTGAGCTGCGCCTTGACGTTGGCCATCTGAGCCTGGTCGAAGGCGAGCTGCGCCTCCAGCGCTTTCAGCGCCGTAGCGGCGGTGTCGCGCTGGACGGTTGCGGTAACGCCCTTGGCGGCGAGATCCTCGGCGCGTACCAGGTCGCGCTTGGCCTGCTCGATCTGCGCCTGGTCCTTGGCGATCTGCGCCGTGAACTGATCGCTCTGCGCGCGCAGCTGGCGCGAATCGAGGGTGAACAGCAGGTCGCCTTCCTTGACCTGGGCGCCTTCGGCGACGTGCACCTGCAACACCTGGCTGTCGAGGCGCGCCTTGATCGAGATCGACGCGATCGGCTGGATCGTGCCAACGGCTTCGACGATCTGCGGCATCGATTTGCGCACGACGGCGCCGACGTCGACCGGCACGCCAGGGGCGCGCGGCTGGGTGCCGGCCGGGGCGTTGCCCGCCGCCTTGCCTTCGGCGGCGCGACCGGACGACATGCCGATCCAGCCCGGCTTGTAGATCCAGATGCCGGTCCCGACCGCAGCGAGCACGGCGACCGAGAGAACGACAGCGACAGCACGCTTCATTTGGCAGCTCCCCGAGCGCCAGCGGCGTCGTTGATGGATGGCTTGGCGAAGATCGGCCGCAGATCGCGGCTCTTGTCCGTAGGTTCCACGAGCAGCGCGGTCACGGCATGCGCCACTGCCTCGTCATCATAATCGGCGCTGGTCGTGCCGCTCCACACCATACCGATGACCAGGCGTGCGGCGAGCTTGGGATCATCCAGGCGCAGCGCGCCGGCAGCGCGCGCGCGCGCCAGCACCTGGGCGATGCGCGCCTCGATGTGGCCGCGGCGTTGCCTGAGGATGCGCCGGCGCGAACGGTCGGCGCCGCTCGCCGACTCGCTGAGCGTGCGCAAGGAGACGACATGCTCGCGAAACATCGCTGCCAGCGGATTGAGCATGGCGAGCAGGGTTTCGGCATAGCTCCTGGTGGTCGCCTCGGCGACGTCGAGCTGGGCCTCCAGGGTATCGAGCGCGTGGACGAACACTGCCTCGAACAGCGCGTCCTTGCCGGCGAAGTAGCGATACAGGGTCGGTTTCCCGGCGCCGGCTTCGTGCGCGATATCGTCCATCGACGCCGCCTCGAAGCCGCGGGCGGCAAACACCTTCGCCGCGGCATCGATCAGCCGACGCCGGCGCAGGCTGCGCCATCGTTCCTCGGTTTCCGTCATAAACCCCAATCCCAAACCGGAACTCGCGAGTTCTATTTGGTACGCGAAGGTTTTACTTGGCAAGGGACGGGATGCCGCTACCGCGTAACGTCATGTTACATCGAGCCATGAACAGCATGGTGACACGGCCTATTCCTCGCACCGGCGAGGCTTTGCCGGTGATCGGTCTCGGCACATGGCGCGGCTTCGACGTCGGCGCCGACGCCGCGGTGCGAACGCCTCTCAACGCCGTGCTGCAGGCGCTGTTCGACGCCGGCGGCTCGGTGGTCGATTCTTCGCCAATGTATGGCCGCGCCGAGGCGGTGACCGGTGATCTTTTGGCGGCTGAAGGCTGGCGGCAGCAGGCGTTCATCGCTACCAAGGTGTGGACCCGCGGCCGTGAGGCCGGAATCGGCGAAATGCGCCGCTCGATGGCGCTGATGAAGAGCGGCCCGACCATCGACCTGATCCAGGTTCACAATCTCGTGGATTGGCGCACGCACCTGGAGACGCTGCGCAGCTGGAAGGCCGAGGGCCACGTGCGCTACCTCGGCATCACCCACTACACGCCCTCGGCGCATGACGAGCTCGAGTCGGTGATGCGCGCGGCGAGCCCCGATTTCGTGCAGCTCGACTACGCGCTCGACGACCGCGCCGCCGAGCGTCGGCTGCTGCCGCTGGCGGCGGAGCTGGGCATCGCCGTGCTGGTCAACCGGCCACTGGGCGGCGGCGGGCTGGCGCGCCGGGTGCAGGGCCGCGCGCTACCGGACTGGGCCGCATCGATCGGTTGCACGACGTGGTCGCAGATCCTGCTCAAATTCGTGCTCGCGCACCCGGCCGTGACCTGCGCCATCCCCGGGACGGCCAGTCCCCAGCACATGCGCGACAACGCGCTGGCCGGGAGCGGCGCACTGCCCGACGCCGACCTGATCAAGCGCCTGGTCGAGACGATCGGTTGATCTGGTCTTCTCCCCGCGAAGGCGGGGAGAAGGTGGCGCGAAGCGCCGGATGAGGGGCTTCGCGATCTCGCAACGAGCGAAGAGGCGGATGAGAGGTCGGGAAGCCCCTCATCCGCCTCGCTAACGCTCGGCACCTTCTCCCTCGGGGCCGTCCGCGGCCCCTGACCTGCGCGGGGGGAAGGAAATTGATCAGCTCCGGGCCGCCTCGATATTGGCGCTGCGGACCGGTACGCCGAACTCGCGTTGGCAGACCTCGGCCAGCTTGGCGACGCCGGCGCGGATCGTGGCGTGGTCGGGATTGGCGAAGCACAGCCGCAGGCGGCTCTTGGCGTAGGTCTTGTCGGTCGACCATTCGGGACCGGGATTGAGCGCCACGCCTTCGGCCAGCGCGACCTGCGCCAGCTTTTGCGTGTCGACCACGTCGGGCAGCTTGATCCACAGGAAGATGCCGCCCGGCGGATCGCCGAACTCCGCCGCCGTGCCGAAGCGCTCCGACAGCGACTCCATCAGCACCTCGAGCTTGCCGCGCAGGCCCTTGGACAGCCGCGCGACGTGATCGTGGAAATGGTTGAGGCAGAACTCGGCGATGATCATCTGGTCGAGCGCGCCGACGCCGCCATCGGTCTTCAGCGCGCGAATCTGCGGCATCAGCGAGGGTTTGCAGACGATGTAGCCGATGCGCACCGCCGGCGCGATCGACTTCGAAAACGAGCCGAGATGGATGACATTGTCGGTCTTGGTCAGGGCATAGAATGCCGGCGGCCGCTGGCCGTTCCAGATCAGGTCGGAATAGCACTCATCCTCGAAGATCGGCACGCCGTGGCTCTCGGCGATCTTCAGGATCGCCAGGCGCCGCGCCTCGCTCATGATCGAGCCGGTCGGATTCTGCACCGTCGGGATCAGGTAGATGTATTTCGGCTTCACGCCCTTGGCCTTCAGATCGGCCAGGGCCTTCTC
>JAFAZJ010000242.1 GCA_019239835.1 Alphaproteobacteria bacterium
AGGCAACCTCCGCTCCCCCGATCTTCCGACCCCACGAGGAGAGATCCATGCAGCGTCGCCTGTTGCTTGCCGCGTCGGCCGCGGCTCCGTTCGCGTCCATGTTGGCGCTGTCGTCGGCGCGCGCCGCTCCGACCGCGGCCGCAGGCAAGTGGCGCAGCTTCGACATGACGTACACCGTCGATATCCCGGCCAGTTCGGGCGCCACGCGTATCTGGCTGCCGCTGCCGTATGACACGCCTTACCAGCGACTCGAGTCGGTGACCTGGAGCGGCACCGCGCCAATAGGTATCTACACCGACGTCGCGACCAGCACGCGCGCGGTCTACGCAGCCTGGGCCGATGGCGGCGAGGCACGCAAGGTGACGCTCAACGTGCGCGTCGGCACCCAGCCGCGCGCCGTTTCGCTCGATGCCGGCTCGGGCAGCGGCGCGATGCCCGACGAGGTGGCGTACTTCCTCAAGCCCAACGAGATGATTCGCACCGACGGCATCGTCAAGGAGACCGCCGACAAGATCATCGAGGGCCGCGGCGATCCCCTGAAGAAGGCCCAGCTGATCTACGACTGGATAGAGAACACGTTTCGCGATCCCAAGGTGAAGGGCTGCGGCATCGGCGACATCCGCGCCATGCTGACGACCGGCAATCTCGGCGGCAAATGCGCCGACCTCAATGCGCTGTTCGTCGGGCTGTGCCGCGCCGTTGGCGTGCCGGCACGCGGCGTCTATGGCGTGCGCGTGGCACCTTCAGAGCACTACTCGGCGATGGGCACGACCAACGTCGACATCAGCAAGGCGCAGCATTGCCGCTCGGAGTTCTGGACCGCGGGTACCGGCTGGGTGCCAGCCGATCCCGCCGACATCCGCAAGGTCGTGCTCGACAACAAGGTGGCCCTCAACGATCCCAAGATGCCGGACCTCCGGCGTTTCCTGTTCGGCTCGTGGGAAGGCAATTGGGTCGCCTTCAACCACAGCCGCGACGTCAGGCTGGCGCCGGGCAACACGGTGGTGAACTTCTTCATGTATCCCGAAGGCGAGACCGCCAAGGGTCCGCTCGACGGAATCGATCCCGACGCCTACGGCTACAAGATCACGGTCAAGGAAGTCACAGCCGCCTGAACTTCGCACCCACCACGACGGGAACAGCGCCGCATCTGCGGCGCTTTTCTTTTGCAGCATCGCCGGGCGGCGCGGTCTATCGTCGACGGTGAACTGGTCGGGGAAGCGCATGTTGCAATCGATTGAAATCACCACCGTGGAGACGCTGGCCGACGGCGCGGCCTTTGGCGATGTTGGCGCCTACGAACGAGTCATCGGCATCGCTCGCGGCGAGCTGGATCCGGCACATCCCGGCAATCGCGGCATCGCGCTGATCGACAAGGCGCCGCTCAACCCGCGCGGCCGCGTCGAATACGCCACCGACTTCTTCATCCTGCGTCCCGCCGATCCCAAACGCGGCAACGGTCGCATCCTCTACGAGGTCAACAATCGCGGCCGCAAGATGCTGGTCGGCAACATCTGCGATGGTCCGCAGGGCAACAACGATCCGCGCACGGTGGCCGATCTCGGCAACGGCTTTCCGCTCAAGCGCGGCTACACGGTCATTTGGTCAGGCTGGGATCCCGACGCGCCGCGCGCCAATCTTGGCCTCGGCCTCACCGCACCGGTCGCCATCGATAACGGTGGGCCGATTGTGCGCCGCATCCGCGACGAGTTCGGCAGCGGCACGCGCCCCGGCGGCGCGGCAGAAACCTTCCGGCTGTCCTATCCCGCGGCAAGCTCCGATCCCGCGAAGGTGCGCGTCACGGTGCGCGAGCGCGAGAGCGAGCCTCGCCGCGATGTCGCCTGGGCCTTCGTCGACAATCGCACCATCAAGCTGATGCCGGAGGGCACCAAGCCGACGCCCGGCTCGATCTACGACGTCTTCTACGACGCGACCTCGCCCAAGGTGCAGGGCATCGGTTTCGCCGCCACGCGCGACTTCATCAGCTATCTCAAGCACGATGCCGGCGGCCGCGCCGCGACCGGTGGGCCGATCACCCATGCGCTGGCGATCGGCTTCTCGCAGGCCGGCCGCTATCTGCGCGACCACATCTCGCAGGGCTTCAATCGCGACGAGAACGGCAAGCGGGTGTTCGACGGCATCTACGCACACATCGCCGGCGTCGGGCGCGTGTTCTTCAACCAGCCCTTCGCGCAACCTTTCCGCACCAACACGCAGCACGAGGATCACGGCTTTCCCGAGAACGCCTTTCCGTTCTCGACCGCGACGCTCGACGATCCGCTGACCGGTGCAAGCGGCTCACTGTTCCGCGGCGACGGCAGCGATCCGCTGCTGATCGAGACCAACACCTCGACCGAGTATTGGCAGAAGGGTGCGTCGCTGCTGCACACCGACCCGCTGGGCGGGCGCGACGTGAGCCTGCCGGCAAACTCCCGCGTCTATATGATCGCCGGCACGCAGCATGGCGGTCGCGCCGGCGCGCCCGCCGATCCCGGCCCCAACCGCAATCCGCGCAATCCGCACAACCCGATGCCGGCGGTTCGCGCCCTGCTGACCGCGCTCGACGACTGGGTCGTTTCGGGCAAGGAGCCGCCGCCCAGCCGTATTCCGACACTCGCAGCCGGCACGCTGGTCGCGCCTGATGTCACCGGCTTCCCGGCGATCCCCGGCGCGGCGGTGGTCAGGCGTACCAACGCCGTGACGCCACCGGGCGACTGGACGGATTTTGTCGAACCATCGCGCAGCTATCGCACGCTGGTGTCGAAGGTCGATGCCGACGGCAACGAGGTTGCCGGCATTCGTCTGCCCGACATCGCCGCGCCGTTGGCGACGTACACCGGCTGGAACGAGTACAAGGCGCCCTACCCGACCGGCGAGCTCGCGGATCGTGACGGCAGCTATCTGGCGTTCGCCGCGACGGCGGCGGCGAGAAATGGCGATCCGCGTCCATCCATCGCTGAGCGCTATTCGAATCGCGCGGCTTACGTCGCGGCGGTGAAGAGTGTCGTCGACGCGCTGATGAAGGACAGGCTGCTGCTGTCCGACGATGCCGACGCGTATCTCGCGCGTGCCGCTGCGGATGCGCGTGTGCCCTGAAACGAAAAGAGCCGGTCATCAGGGATGACCGGCTGCTCATTCGAGCGAGACGGAGCCGCGGGGTTGGGGGAAGCGGCCCCAGATGAGGAGAGATGTACGTTGGGGGAGCACATCTCGAGAGCAACTGTGGCACAGGCTCGGCGACGCCCGACGTGATAAACGCGTCAATGACGCAATCAGCGCGTGAGGAAAACGGGAAACCAACGAGCCTCAACGGTTCACTGTCGTACTTGCATAGACTGTGGTCCGATCTCCTCTCGCGTTCGTGATCAGAACGCCGCCGCGTCGAGCGCCATCAATGTCGAGGCGCCGGCCTTGATCTGGTGCGATAGCGACGTGGTCTGTGGCAGCACGCGCTGCACGTAGAAGCGACCGGTCGCCAGCTTGGCGTTGTAGAAATCGTTGTCGGTGCCCTTGGCCAATCCAGCCTGCGAGGCCTTGGCGATGCGCGCCCACATGTAGGCCATCGCGGTCAGCGCCATCAGGCGCAGGAAGTCGGTCGCGGCACCGCCGGCCTCGTCCGGGTTCTTCATGCCGTTCTGCATCAGCCACAGCGCGGAGTCCTGCACGCGGCCGATCGCCTTCTCGAGCGGCTCGACGAACTCCTTCATCGCCGCATCGTCCTTGTGGGCGCTGATGAAGCCGTTGATCTCGCCCAGCAGGCGCTGCGCCGGCCGGCCACCCTTCATCGGCAGCTTGCGGCCCACGAGGTCGAGCGCCTGCACGCCATTGGCGCCCTCGTAGAGCATGGTGATGCGGGCATCGCGCGCGAGCTGCTCGACGCCGTTCTCGCGGATGAAGCCGTGGCCGCCATAGGTCTGGATCGCGAGGTTGGCTGACTCGAATCCCATGTCGGTGAAATGCGCCTTGGCGATCGGCGTGAGCAGCTGGATCAGGTCGTCGGCCTTCTCGCGCTCCTCCTGGCTCTCGTGGCGGTGCGCGATGTCGATCAGCGAACCGATCCAGTAGGCCAGCGCCCGGGCGCCCTCGGCGAACGACTTCTGGATCAGCAGCATGCGCCGCACGTCGGGATGCACGATGATCGGATCGGCTGGCCCCTTGTCGTTCTTTGGGCCGGTCAGCGAGCGACCCTGCAGGCGGTCCTTCGCATACGTCGCCGCGCTCTGGTACGCGGTCTCGGCGATGCCGAGGCCCTGCATCGCCACGCCCAGGCGCGCCGCGTTCATCATCACGAACATGGCGTTGAGGCCCTTGTTCTCCTCACCCACCAGCCATCCCCGTGCGCCGTCGAGGTTCATCACGCAGGTCGACGAGGCCTTGATGCCCATCTTGTGCTCGATCGCCCCGCAGCGGATGCCGTTGCGCTCGCCGGCCTTGCCTTCTGGCGTCGGCAGGAATTTCGGCACGACGAACAGGCTGATGCCCTTGGTGCCGCCGGGCGCGTCCGGCAGGCGCGCCAGTACGAGATGGATGATGTTGTCGGTCAGGTCGTGCTCGCCGGCGCTGATGAAGATCTTTGTGCCGGAGATGTCGAAGCTGCCGTCGGAGCGCGGCTCGGCCTTGGTGCGCAGCATGCCGAGATCGGTGCCGCAATGGGGCTCGGTGAGGCACATCGTGCCCGACCACACGCCCTCGCCCAGCTTGGGCAGGTAGGTCTGCTTGATGGTGTCGTTGGCGTGCACGTGCAGCGCCTCGTAGGCGCCGTGCGACAGGCCGGGATACATGCCGAAGCTGAGGTTCGACGAGGTGATCATCTCCTGCATCACGAAGCCCACCGTCGCCGGCAGGCCCTGCCCGCCGTATTGTGGATCGGTCGTGACGTTGGTCCAGCCGCCGTCGATGAACTGCTTGTAGGCTTCCTTGAAGCCCTTGGGCGTACGCACCACGCCGTTCTCGTAGTGGCAGCCTTCCTCGTCGCCGCTGCGATTGAGCGGGAACAGCACGTTCTCGCAGAGCTTGGCGCCCTCCTCGAGAATCGCGTCGATCAAATCGGGCGTGACCTCGCCATACCCGGGCAACGACGTGACCTTGGACACGTCGATCACCTCGTTGAGCACGAAGCGCATGTCCTTCAGCGGTACCTTGTAGGTCGCCATGACGTCTCTCCCCTGACCAGGATTTGCTGCAGTCTACTCCGATTCCGGATCGACGCCCTTGTCGCGCAGCATCTGCACGGCGTGACCCTCGACCTCGCGGAACTCGGCGATCTGCGCGCGCAGGTCGCGCAGCTTGGTCTCCAGCTCGCCGACATGCTCGCGGCTCTTGCGCACGATGGCGCGCAGCTGCTGCACGCCGGAACGGTCGGCGTGATAGAGATCGAGCAGCTCCTTGATCTCCGCCAGGCTGAAGCCCAGCCGCTTGCCGCGCAGCACCCAGCCCAGCCGCCAGCGATCGCCCTGGCTGTAGATGCGCGACATGCCGGCCCGGGTGGGGAACAGCAGACCCTCGTCCTCGTAGAAGCGGATGGCGCGCGGCGTGACGTTGTACTCGCGCGCCAGCTCGGCGATGGTCCAGGTCCGCGCGGGCGGCGTCTTGGTTGCGGAACGCGGGGCGTCCAGGGTCGGCGTCGATGTCATGGGCGGCGACGGTATATAACGTTTACGTAAACGTCAATGCGACCTTACGTAAACGTCAAGATGATAAACCAAGGTTTGCCGCGCCATTGCCGCAGACGATCCCCATCTCGGCGGCATGTCGAGTACCGCCGCGCCCGAGCCCCGCCGCAGCAATCCCCTGCGCAAAACCCTCATTGTCATCGCGATCATCGCCTGCCTTGCGCTGGCGACCCTGGGCGGATTGCTGCCGATCATTCCCGGCTGGATCTTCCTCGTGCCGGCGCTCTACCTGCTGGCGACGGAGTTCGAGACGGGGCGGCGTTGGATCACGTCAGGCCGCCGCCGCTGGCCGTGGCTGTCGCGCCAGATCAAGGCGGCCTGCGAGAGCCGCTGGGCGCCGCGCTTCGCCAAAACGCTCGACGCGTTGACCGACCCGCAGAAGTAGGCATCCATCGCGTCCTCCCGTGCGTATCGCCGGCAACGAGGGAGCGCGCCATGAGCGAGAGACTGGTCGTCGACTACGAAGGACGCATCGCGCGGCCGGTGGCAGAGGTCGGTGCGCAGTTCGGCGACATGCGCCATCACGCGTCCAACGACGTGCACAAGGGGCTGACCTTCACCGTCCATTCCGATGACGGCACGACCTGCAAGTTCCGCCAGGCCGTGCGCCTGATGGGCATGATGCAGATCGATGAGGTCGTGCTGACGCGCCATGCCGACGGCAGCCTGACGAGCGACGTCGTCTCCGGCACCAATGCCGGCACGCGCTTCACCCAGCGCTTCGTCGCCGATGGCAAAGGCGGCACGATCGTGCATTTCCGCGCCGACCTGCCGGTGAGCGGCATCAAGAAGCTGCTGAAGCCGCTGTTCCGCCGCGCCGTCTACAGCACCATCGACAAGGCCTTCGCCGAGGACGTCGTCGACCTCGAGCAGAAGGGCTACCCGCGCACAGCGAACTGACGCATCATCGCGGCAGGACATGGGGAGGCCGCGATGGCCGGCAACGAATACGACTACATCATCGTCGGCGCCGGCTCGGCCGGCAGCACGATGGCCTATCGCCTGGGCGAGGATCCCACCGTGAAGATCCTCGTGCTCGAGGCCGGCAAGCCCGACAACCACATGTTCATCCATATGCCGGCGGGCGTGGTGAACCTCGCCGGCAGCGGCCAGTTCAACTGGGGCTACGAGACCGAGCCGCAGGCCCATTGCAACAACCGGCGCATGTACTGGCCACGCGGCAAGACCTTGGGCGGCTCGTCCTCGATCAACGCCATGCTCTACATCCGCGGCCACGCCTGGGATTACGATCACTGGCGCCAGCTCGGCAACGCGGGCTGGAGCTACGCCGACGTGCTGCCCTACTTCAAGCGGGCGCAGAACAACGAGCGCGGCGCCAGCGAGTTCCACGGCAGCGGCGGACCGCTCAACGTCGCCGACCAGCGTTCGCCGGCCAAGATCAACGACGCCTTCCTCGCCGCCTGCGAGCAGGCCGGCCACAAGCGCGTCACCGACTTCAACGGCGCGGAGCAGGATGGCGTCGGCTACTACCAGGTGACGCAGAAGGGCGGCAAACGCTTCAGCACCGCCGTCGGCTACCTGCGGCCGGCGATGGCGCGCGGCAACGTCACCGTGCAGACCGAGGCGATGACGCAGAAGGTGCTGTTCGAAAACGGCAAGGCCGTCGGCGTCGCCTATCACCACGACAAGATCGACAAGGCCGCGTATGCCAGCCGCGAGGTGATCCTGAGCGGCGGCGCGATCAACTCGCCGCAGACCTTGATGCTGTCAGGCATCGGCCCGGCCGACCACCTGCGCAGCCATCACATCGACGTCGTCGCCGACGTGCCCGGCGTCGGCGGCAATCTGCAGGACCACATCGACGCGGCCACGCTCTACCACTGCAAGACGCGCGACACCTACGACACCGCCAACGAGCTGGTGACCTTGGCGAAGTACCTGTTTGCCAAGACTGGTCCGGGTACATCGTGCATCGCCGAGACCGGCGGATTCCTGCGCACATCAGACGGGCTGGCGGCGCCCGACATCCAGCTGCACTTCATCCCGGCCTTCGTGATCGATCACGGCAAGACCAAGATGAAGACCAACGGCATGACCCTGCACATGTGCCTGCTGCGCCCCGAGAG
>JAFAZJ010000262.1 GCA_019239835.1 Alphaproteobacteria bacterium
CGCCAATACGTTCACCGCCTGATCGACCATGTAGTCGAACTGGCCGGCGACGAGATCGTTGAGCGCCGGGCCGGTGCCCTTGTAGGGGATCTCCAGCACGTTGACCTTCATCATGCTGTTGAGCATCAGGCCGCCCAGATGCGAGGCAGCACCAATGCCGGCCATGCCGTACTGCACCTTGGACTCGTTGGCCTTCACGTAGGCCTGGAACTCCTTGAAGTCCTTGGCCGGCAGGGCCTTCTTGGTCACCAGCACCATCGGATTGGTGCCGCCCAGGCCGATCGGCTCGAAGTCCTTCACGCTATCGTAGGGCAGCGACTTGTAGAGCGCGATATTGACCGCGAGCGTGCCCATGTGGGTGAAGCTCAGCGTGTAACCATCCGGGTTGGCGCGCGCCACCTTGGCGACACCAATCGTGCCGCCCGCGCCGCCGATATTCTCGACGACGATCTGCTGGCCGAGCTTCTCCGTCATCTTTGCGCTGAGGATGCGTGCCAGCGCATCGGTCGGGCCGCCGGCCGCGAAGGGCACGACCACCGTGATCGGACGGGTGGGATAGTTGGCCTGGGCCAGGGCTTGGCTAGACAAGCCCAGAGCGAAGGCAGCCATAGCGGCGGCCAGAATACGGCGCGAGATCATCCTGTTTCTTCCTTTAGAGACACACCCAACGGCGCGGCCTAAAGGATGCGGAGCAGTTCGTCAATCACCGGACCCGAAGACTCCTCGGGCAGGTAGTGACCGCCGGGCAGCGCCTTGCCGGTGATCGGAGCGACCGCCCACGGTGCGAAATCGACGATCGGATTGAACATCTTGGCGATCATGCCGTTCTCCGCCCACAGCGCGTGGATCGGGCAACGCGTTCGTCGACCACCGGGCGCCAGGTCGGCCCGGTCGTATTCCAGATCGATGCTGTCGGCGGCGCGGTAGTCCTCGCACATGGCGTGAATGGCGCCGGGCAGCTTGGCGCAGCGGATGTATTCGGCGATGGCTTGCGGCTCGTGCACGATCGGCGCACGCCAGCGCTGGCCCAGCATCCACGGCATGTAGAAGTCGATGTCGTGCTCGATCAGCTTCTCCGGAAACGGATAGGGCTGGATCAGGAAGAACCAATGGAAGTAACGCGTCGCCAGCTCGCGGTTGGTCGACTCGTAGATCGTCAAGGTCGGCGAGATGTCGATCGGCACGAACAGCCGCACGGCATCAGGATGATCGAGGCACAGTCGATGCCCAACCCGTCCGCCGCGATCGTGCCCGACCAGCGCGAAGCGCTCGAAGCCGAGCCCTTTCATCAGCGCCACCATGTCGGCGGCCATCTCACGCTTTGAATAGGTCTCGTGCTTGTCGTCACCCTTGGGCTTGTCGCTATCGCCATAGCCGCGCAGATCGGCACAGATGACGGTGAAGCGTTCAGCAAGCGCGGGCGCCACCTTGTGCCACATGAACAACGTCTGCGGGTGGCCGTGCAGCATCAGCACCGGCGGACCCTTGCCACCGATCACGTAGTGGATGTCGCCCTGCCCGCCCGCCATGGGCACGCGGGCGCGCCGGCTCTCGAAGCCCGGGAACATGATCAGATCCAGTCCTGCAGCATCGGGTCGTCGCCCTTCTCGATCACTGCACGCATGCGTTCGAGCGCCGGCCCGCGCAGTTGTGACTTTACGCGCGCGTAGCCCGGCGACCGTGCCAGCGTCGTAGCCATCATGGCTGCAGTGTTCACCAGTGCCGCCGCTTCAACCTCGTGGTCAATGATGCCCAGCTTCAGCGCACCATCGGAATCGAAGTTGCGGCCGGTCAGCATGAGATCACGCCGCACCGAAGGATCGAGCATGTCCTCGAGCACGATCAGCGGCACGGCCGGATAGGGAATGTTCGCGCTTACCTCGGCGAGTGCGAAGCGCGCCGTCTCGCGTGCGGCGACGCGGAAGTCGCAGGCCAGCGCCAGCACCATGCCGCCGCCGATCGCCGCACCGTTGACCGCGGCGACCACCGGGAACGGCAAGGCATAGAGCATCGAGGCCATGCGATTGATGTTGTTCACCATCGCGCGCTTGGCGTCGGCGTCGTAGCCGGGCACGACCTTGACGTTGACGCCGGCGCAGAACGCGCGGCCAGCGCCGGTGACGACAGCGGCGTTGACGCCGCTCATCGCCTTCAAGGTGTCGAGTCGGGCGATCAGCGCCTCGGTGAACTCGAGGTCGAGAGCGTTGGCCGGCGGCGCGTCGAAGGTCAGCGTCGCCAGCCCTGCAGTGATGTCGAGGCCGACCGGCATGGTCAGGCCGTCTTCACCGCCTCGACCAAGGCGCGCGTGAGGTCCTTGGTGCCGCCATTGCCGCCGAGGTCGGGCGTCTTGGGGCCGCCGCCGGCGAGCACGATCTCGATCGCGCGCACGATGGCGTCGGCGGCATCCTTGTGCCCGAGATGCTCCAGCATCATCGCGCCCGACCACACCTGGCCGATGGGATTGCAGATTCCCTTGCCGGCGATGTCGGGCGCCGAGCCGTGCACCGGCTCGAACATCGAGGGGAACTTGCGCTCCGGGTTGATGTTGCCGCTGGGCGCGATGCCGATCGAGCCGACCACCGCCGGGCCGAGATCCGACAGGATGTCGCCGAACAGGTTACTGCCGACCACGACATCGAACCAGTGCGGGTTGCGCACGAAGTGGGCCGTGAGGATATCGATGTGAAACACGTCGGTCGTCACGCCGGGATAGTTCTTGGCCACCGCCGCGAAGCGCTCGTCCCAATAGGGCATCGAGAAGATGATGCCGTTGGACTTGGTCGCCGACGTGACGTGCTTGCGCTTGCGCTTCGTCGCCATCTCGAAGGCGTACTTCATGATGCGGTCGGTGCCGGTGCGCGTGAACAGCGCCTGCTGCACCACGAACTCGCGGTCGGTGCCTTCGAACATGCGGCCGCCGACCGACGAATACTCGCCCTCGGTGTTCTCGCGCACGACGTAGAAGTCGATCTCGCCCGCCTTGCGCCCGGCCAGCGGGCACGACACGCCGTCGAACAACCGCACCGGCCGCACATTGGCGTACTGGTCGAAGCCGCGGCGGATCGGGATCAGTAAGCCCCAGAGCGAGACGTGGTCCGGCACGCCCGGCCAGCCGACGGCGCCGAGGAAGATCGACTCAAAGGGGCTGAGTTGGTCGAGCCCATCTTTCGGCATCATCTCGCCGGTCTTGGCATAGCCCTCGCAGCTCCAGTCGAACTCGGTCCACTGGAACTCGACGCCAAAGCGCCGCCCGGCGGCCT
Source organism: Alphaproteobacteria bacterium (assembly GCA_019239835.1). GTDB lineage: Bacteria > Pseudomonadota > Alphaproteobacteria > Reyranellales > Reyranellaceae > JAFAZJ01. Next base: position 3,261 of record JAFAZJ010000262.1, read on the forward strand.
CGACCACCTCGATGCCTGCCGGCACCACTTCCTTGCCGATGCCGTCGCCGGCGATCACCGCGATCCTGTGCTTGGCCGCCATGTCGTTCACTCCCTTGCCCTGATCCGCTGCTGCGACGAAGATGGGTCGTCGGCGTAGTCCCGCATAAACGATAAACGAATTGTTGGGGAGCTTGCGATGAGGATTCACCCGACCTCGGCGCTCGGCGCCGCGTGGGTCATGCTGATTTGCTGCCTGACCGGCGCCTCAGCTCAGGAAGCCTGCCCTCGTAACCTCGCGGCATTGGATGTCGGCGGGTCCCTGACCTGCCGTTGCACATCGGACCAGATGGAGATCGGCGGCATCTACGGTTCAGCCCGCTACAGCAGCGATTCCTCGCTGTGCAAGGCCGCCAGGCACGCAGGCGCGATTGCCGATAGCGGTGGCGTCGTCACGGTGTACGCGGCCGAGGGTTGCCCGAAATTCGTCGGCTCCACCGCCAACGGCGTCACCACCAGCAATTGGGGCGGCGCCGTCGACAAGACCCTGGTGTTCGCCAAACCCGCCCCGGCTTGCGGCCTCGATACGATTGCCGATGCGTTGAAGCCAGGCGCAGCGCCGACGGCGACAGCGCCTGCCGTTCCCGGTGTGGCCCTGTGCCCGTCCTTCATCCCGGCCGACAAGAAGACGCCGGGTTCGACGCTGACCTGCGCCTGCGACAAGGCACTCGACCTCAGCATCGGCGCAGCCTACGGCGTCGATCGCTACACTGCCGACTCCGCGATCTGCATCGCCGCGCGCCATGCCGGCAAGCTGCCCGAGCCCGGCGGGACAGTGACCGTCCATGTCGCGGAAGGCTGCGGCAAGTTCGAGGGCAGCGCGCGCCATGACGTGACCACCCGCAGTTGGGGCTCGACGGTGCATCCGACCATCGCCTTCATCACCCCGGCGCCGGACTGCGCCGCGCCGCCGGCAGGCGCGCCACCGACCGCCGCTGCACCACGACGGGCAGCGCCGGCCGGTCCCAGTCCGATCATCGCCTGGAAAGCGCGCGCGGAGACCTACGCCGCGCTGCTGCCTGATCCGTTGCCGGGTTGGAAGGCCGGCGATCGGGAGGCCAAAGCTGAGGGCGATACGCCCTTCTACAAGGGCTCCGTCGTCGGCTCGCGCTACTACGAGACCGGTTTCGATCCGGTCTATCGCAACCGGGTGGTGATCGCGATCTCCAACCACCCCAGCGGCCGCGCCGGCTTCCCGATCGACTCCTGGCGTGATCCGAATCAGCGCAAGCTGCAGGACGGCACGATCATGACCATGACGACCGTCGACGGTCGACAGGCCATGCTGGGCACGCCGACGACGGAAGGAGCCGGCACGCTCTACTTCCTGCTGAAGAACGACCTTTTCGTCTCGGTGTACTGGGGTTCCGTCGCCGTGACGCGGGCGGACGCCGAGCGCTATCTGAAGTTGCTCGACTTCGCCAAGATCGAGGCGCTGGCCTCGAAATAGTCAGCCGGCCGACGGCAGGTTGAGGCGGAACACCGCGCCGCCCTGCAGGCGGTTGGTGGCGGCGATCGTGCCGCTCATCTCGCGCACGATCTCGGAGCTGATCGACAGGCCGAGCCCGGTGCCCTTGCCGCTGGGCTTGGTGGTGAAGAACGGCTCGAACAGCCGCGGCAGCACCTCGGCCGGGATGCCCGGGCCGTTGTCCGAGACTTCGATCGACATGGCGTCACGCCCCGGCATGCGATAGGCGCGGATGCCGATCCAGCGGCCGGCCTTCATGTCGGGCTGGTGCGCGCGGGCCTCCTCGATGGCGTCGCGGGCATTGACGATCAGGTTGACCAGCACCTGCTGCAGGCGATTGGGATGGCCGATCACCGTCGGCAGATCGGGCGCGATGTCGAGCTCGATGTCGAAGCGCGCCAGGCGCAATTGCTCGCTGATCAGCTCGACGCCGTCGCGGATCGCCTGGGTGACGTCGAACGGCGCCGGCACCTCGTTGGGCTTGCGGGCGAAGATGCGCAGCTGGCGCACGATGTTGGCGGCGCGATGCGTCTGGTCCTCGATGCGCTTGAGCCGGCTGGTCAACGCCTCGCGGAAATCCTGCGGGTCGCTGCTGTCGAGGCCTTCCGACATGTCGTCGAGCAGCGACTCGGCGGAGAAGCCGATCACGGTGAGCGGCTGGTTGATCTCGTGCGCGATGCCGGTGGCCATCTGGCCGACCGTGGCCAGGCGCGCCGCGTCGAGCAGCTGCACCTCGGCCGAGCGCCGCGCCGTCTCGTCGACGCCCAGGAACAGGATGTAATTGACCCGACCGGTGTCGTCTTGCACCGGGCTCGCGGTGACGCGCACGATGCGTCGGCCGCCATCGGGCATGGGTATGACGTTGTCGAACTCGACCGGATCGAGGGTCGAGAGCCCTTCATGCGCGAGCCAGCCGGCCAGCACCGCCTTGTCGATGCTGCAGACGACGACGTCCTCGAACGGCAGGCCGGCCACCTCGCGCGTCGCATCGCCGGTGGCGGCAAGGAAGGTCCGGTTGGCGAGCACGACCTTCAGGTCGCGGTCGATCAGCAGGATGAGTGCGCCCGCTGATTCGACGATCGAGCGCAGCTTCAGGGTATCGTCGCGCTGGCGGCGCTCCATCAGCACCTGTTCATGGACGTCGCGCAAGATGCCGGTGAAGCCGACATGGCCATCCGGCCCAACCTCGGCCGTCGGCCGGAAGCGGACCTCGGCAAAGCGTACATTGTCGGGCGTCGGGCCGACGCGCAGAACCATCGCCTGGGTCTGCTGCGGCGCAAGCCGCGCGGCGCGCAAGGCGGCGCCAAAGCGGCGGTGATCGTCGGGATGAACCACCGAGGCGGCCGTGCGGCCGACGAATTCTTGCGGAGTCATGCCCAGCACGGTCTGAACGGCGGGGCTGCCATAGGTGAAGCGACCGTCCGGGCTCGAGGTGAAGACCACGTCGACCAGCGAATCGACCAGCTCGCGATAGCGATGCTCGCTGGCTTCGAGCTGCTGCTGGTAGCGCTTGTGCTCTGTGACGTCGTGGCGGATCGAGGCGGTGAGCCCGCTGGGCGTGCGGATCTCGAAGAACTCGAACCAGTGGCCGTCGCCGCGATCCTGCGTGTCGCCGCGCTTGCCGTCGCGGAAGCGCGCGAACTGGCGCTCCATCCAGGCTTCGCGCTCTTCGACCGTAGGCCAGCGCCAGGATTGCGCCGCGGCGGCAGCCTCGACGACTTCCCGGTGGCTCTTGCCGATCAGATCGGGCGTGTAGATCGCCCGGTTCATGCCGGCCAGACGATCGTTGAACATCATCAGCCGCGCGTCGCGGTCGTACAGGCCGAAGCCGACCGGGATGGCCTCGATCGCCTCGACGAGCTGAGCGCGCGTCTCGGTTGCGGCGTGCTCTGCCTCGCTCGCCGCCAGCCAGCGCCGCCGATACGCCGCCGCCGCGCCGGTCACGACATAGGCCAGTGCCAGACCGGAGAGCAGGCCGCCAGCCGTCGCGCCGCTGAGGATGATCATCAGTCGGCGCTGCTCGCCCAGTCGCAGGTTCTGATCGGCCGACAGCTTGTTGTGATCGTCCTCGAACGAGCGGACGGTATCGACCAGCTCGGCCAGCCGCTCGACGGCCGCACGCTGCGCCGGTAGCGCCAGCGCATCGCCGGACAACAGAACGTCGAGCATCGGCTCAGCAGCGTGGAAGCGCGCGCAAACGGGTGTCAGGTAATTGCGGTCATCCTGCGCCGGGCTGCCCACGCTGTCGCAAATGCCGGCAACGTCGCCGGCGATGCGGCGCCAGGAGCTGCGCAGTGCCGACATGCGAGCCTGGCTGGGATCCGAGGTGACGACGACCAGAAGGTCGGTCGTCAGAACCCGCAGATCGTCGTAGACACCGGCCAGACGCGCCGACATCTCGTGATCGCGATGCAGGGTCGTGAGCCGCAGCGACAGCACGATCGCCATCGACGCCGCGCCCAGGCCGAGCACCAACAGCAGAAATGCGACCGTGCCCCAGACGACAGCCCTGACGCCCAGCACATCGGCGACGGCGCCGAAGCGACCGCGCAAGCCGAGCCCGACCAGCTGGCGAGCCTTCAGCGCGACGCCTGAAGGGGCGGCCCCTGATGTGGCGGTATGAGCGACGTTGGCCATCGGCGCCGGCTACTTTGCGCCTGCCGCGGAGGCCGTGTCGACGGGGGACATGATCCTCTCGAACAGCGCCCGGAGCGAGAATGGCTTGAGCAACACCGCCTCGGCGCCGCTGTCGCGCGCGGCCGTGACCGACTGCTGGTCGAGGTGGCCTGTGATCACGATCACCCGCGGCCGCGGTTCCGGCGACGCGCCGATCTGCTGCACGAGATCGAGCCCGTCGCCATCCGGCAATCGGACATCGGTGACCAAAATGTCGAGATCGCTGCCGGCCTCGGCCAGCGCGCGCTGCGCGGCCTCGAAGCTGGCCGATGTGGACACGTTGAGCCGGCGCCGCCGCAAATATTCGGCGATCTCCTGGAGGATGGCCTCCTCATCCTCGACGAGCAGGATCTTGGGGGCGTTGCCGGTCATCAGTGGACGTAGATCAATGAGCGTTGAGGGGTAATGCCTTGCACCGCAATATCTATGTGCAGGCCCGCCGCGCCAACTGGCTAAGAGTCCAGTTTGGTTGTTTGCAACCGCGACGCGCGAATTGGCCGGCCCCGCGCATAGGTCGGTTGACCCCGGCGCGGCGCTGCATGGGTTGCCCCTATCCCCTTGGCCGGCCATTATGAATGGACGTTTACCGGCTGCCGGCCGCGTGGGAGGAAGTGATGGAGTACGACCTGAAGATCGTCGGCGGCGAGATCGTCGACGGCAGCGGCAAGGCCGCCTTCAAGGGCGATGTCGGCATCAAGGACGGCAAGGTCGTCGCCCTGGGCAAGGCCGATGGCCAGGCCACCCGCACGGTCGATGCCAAGGGCCGGGTCGTGGCGCCAGGCTTCGTCGACGTGCACACACACTACGACGCCCAGATCCTGTGGGACCGCGGTGCTACCATCTCGCCCTGGCATGGTGTGACCAGCGCAGTGATGGGCAATTGCGGCTTCGG
>JAFAZJ010000038.1 GCA_019239835.1 Alphaproteobacteria bacterium
GCTCGCCATCGCCTGCGACGGCATCCATTCGGTCATACGCAAGCAGCTCTACCCGCACGAAGGCGCGCCGCGTTACGCCGGCGTCAACATGTGGCGCGGCGTGACACGCTGGCGGCCGTTCCTGTCCGGCGCGACCATGGTGCGCGCCGGCTGGCTCGCCTGCGGCAAGATGGTGATCTATCCCATCCGCGACTCGATCGACGCCGGGGGCCGCCAGCTGGTGAACTGGGTCGCCGAGATCGAGACGCCGGCCGACACCAGCCGAGATTGGACGCGCGGCGGCCGGCTCGAGGATTTCCTCTGGGCGTTCAAGGACTGGCATTTCGACTGGCTCGACGTGCCCTCCTTCCTGCGCGCCGCCGACGTCGTGCTCGAATTCCCGATGGTCGATCAGGATCCGCTGCCGGCCTGGAGCTTCGGTCGACTCACGCTGCTGGGCGACGCCGCGCACCCGATGGTGCCGCGCGGCTCGAACGGGGCAGGGCAGGCGATCCTCGACGCCGACGTCATCGCGCGCTGCCTGAAGCAGAACGCCGATCCCGTCGTGGCACTGAAAGCCTACGAGGCCGCGCGGCTCGGACCGACCACCGACGTCGTGCTGACCAACCGCAAGAACCCGCCCGACGCGATCCTGCGCGAGGTCTTCGTGCGCTCCGGCGACAAGCCTTTTGCGCGCATCGAGGATGTGATCAGCCCGGCCGAGCTCGCCGCGATCTCCGACAGTTACAAGCGCGTGGCGCAGTACGACAAGGCGACCTTGGCGGCGCGTTAGTATCCCCGCTGTCATCCCGAGCGCAGCGAGGGATCTCGGAGACGCCTGGATCCCTCGCTGCGCTCGGGATGACAGGGATGCTTAGTCCTCGATCAGCTTCAGTAGCGCGCGGCTCAACATGCGCGGCGTGGTCTCGTCGTGGATCGAGAACGGGCCGGGGTTGATCAGCACCATGTTGTTCATCGTGCCGGAGAGGATCTGGAAGGCGAAGCGAATCGTGTCCTCGTCGGCTTGCGTCGGCGGCCGGCCGAGCAGCGACAGCGCGATCGGCAATGCATGCGCGACGCGGGTGCGGCCGAGGTCGCGCAGCGGCGTCCACGCCGACGGGTCGCGGCCGGCTTGGCGCAGCGAGGCGCGGATCAGGCCTTCGTAGCGCCGGTTCCAGGTCGCCGCGGCGCTGACCACCCAGTCGATGAAGCCGGCCAGCCCGCGTGGCCACGGCCCGGCGCGATAGTCGCGCTCCATCGCCCGCTCGGTCTCGGCGACCACGGCGCGCTGCAGCGCCTGCAGATAAGACTCCTTGCCGTCGAAGCGGGCGTAGAATGAGCCGACGGTGATGCCGGTGGCGGCGCACAGGTCGGCGATCGACAGGCGGTCGAAATCGCGGTCTTTCAACAGTTCGAGCCCGGCACGCAGCAAATCGCCGACCAGCTCGCGGCTGCGCTTCTGCCGCGCCGGGCGCATACCCGGGATGTCGAGCCCGGCAACAAGGGTGGCGTCCATTGACTCTATCTTAAACTAGAATTATGGTTCTTGTTAAGAGGCAATGTGGAGGGAACGCCATGCTACGCAACAGCCGTTTCGACATCCGCCCGACCAACGGCGCGCTGGGCGCGGAAATCCTCGGCGTGGACCTGGCGCAGCCGCTCGACGCAGGTGGCGTGGCCGAGATCCGCCAGGCGCTGGCCGACCATGGCGTGGTGTTCTTCCGCGAGCAGAAGCTTTCGCCCGAGCAGCACATCGCCTTCGCCGAGCGCATGGGGCCGATCAACGTCAACCGCTTCTTCACCCACGCCGAGGGCTATCCGCAGATCGCCGAAGTGCGCAAGGAACCGGAGCAGAAAGCGAACATCGGCGGCGGCTGGCACACCGACCACAGCTACGACCAGATCCCGGCGCTGGGCTCGATCCTGCTGGCACGCGAGGTGCCGCCGCGCGGCGGCGACACGCTGTTCGCCTGCATGGCGCAGGCCTACGAGGCGCTGTCGGATGGCTTGAAGAAGACGCTCGAGGGCATGCGCGCGGTCCACTCCAGCCGCCACGTTTTCGGCGCCAAGGCCAATTACCTGCAGACCGACATCAAGGGCCGGCTCGGCAACACCGAGGCGGCGACGCAGGACGCGGTGCATCCCGTCGTCGTGCGCCACCCGGATTCCGGCCGCAAGGTGCTGTACGTGAATTCGTCCTTCACCGTGCGCTTCGACGGCTGGACGGCGCAGGAGAGCGCGCCGCTGCTGAAGTTCCTCTACGAGCACGCCGCGCGGCCGGAGTTCACGACGCGCTTCGTCTGGCGCGAGGGCTCGATCGCCTTCTGGGACAACCGTGCCACCTGGCATTACGCGCTCAACGACTACCAGGGCGAACGCCGCCTGATGCACCGCATCACCATCGAGGGCGTGCCGCTCGCGGCTTGAGCTCTTCCTTCTCCCCGCGTAGGCGGGGAGGAGGTGCCCGAAGGGCGGATGAGGGGCTTCGCGACCGCTCAACAAGCAACAAGGCGGATGAGAGGTTGGAAGCCCCTCATCCGCCTCGCTGTCGCTCGGCACCTTCTCCCCGCCTGCGCGGGGAGAAGAAGTCAGGCCTACCGGTTCTCGTCGTCGAAGAACACCAGCGTGCGAATCTCGATGCTCTGGCGCGGCTTGGCGTCGGGCCCGGTCGTCGGCTCGTCGAAGGCGGAGTGCGCGGTCCAGCGGGCACGGCCGTCGGTGGCCGAGTCGTAGCACTTGAAGACCATCGCCTCGTCGTCGGTCATCGCCGGGTAATAGAACCAGCGATGCGCCGGGTTGTGGCGCACGCCGTAGGTCTCGCCCAGCCGGTCGCGGTAGATCAGGTCCGAGGCGATGAAATCCTCGAACGCCACCGAACGTGCGTCGACGATGCCCAAAGGCGCTTCCTCGATGGTGCCGGCGATCGAGCGCCAGATGTTGATGATGGCGTAGCGCTTCTTCAGCCGCTGCTCGGCCTCGTCGGGCGGCAGCAGGTCGCGCACACGCTGCGGCGCGGATTTCTCCGTGTAGTCGTTGTGAGCGCGCTTCACCGGCTCGCGAATGCCCTTCTCGTCGCGCTTGGTGTTGCGGCCGTCGCGGATCGTGTGGTCGAACACCATCACCTCGGACGCGCCGGTGAGCTTCTTCACCAGCGTCTCGACCTCGGCGTAGTAGGTGTCCTTGACCTGCTGCTCGTCATAGAAGTCGCTGACGGCGCTGGGTGCATCGACCAGGGTGAAGCCCGCGGTCTCCAGCGACGGCGCCTCCGCCAGATGACGCGCGTCGTGCACGGCCACCTGCTGCGGCTCGTAGGCGGTGTTGCGCCACGGCCTGCCCGCCGGCGGCTCGTAGGTGTAGCTGTACGGCTTCTCGCCGGTCGTCACGATGTAGTTGATCGGCGCGACGACTTCCGTCGTGTTCGTGGTGAAGGTCAGGGCGTCCATGGCGCATCTCCCGGCTGAATTTGCTGCCAGGAACATGGTCGCGCGCCCGACCGGGGTCAAAAGAGCATTGTCTGGCTATCGATAAGAAAAACTGATCGATCAGCCGGTCACGAAATCCGTGCTGGTCGGATTGCTGCCACAAACCAGGACCGCCACTTTTTCGCCTGATGCCGGCACGTATCGGCCTGAGGTGAGCGCAGCCAGCGCCGCGACACCGCCCGGTTCGGCGACCAGCCGCAGCTTTTCCCATAACATTTTCTGTGCCGTGAGGATGGCCTCGTCGGTCACCAGCACCGACTGCGCGACGTGATGCTGCGCGATGGGAAACATCAGTCCGCCGATCTGCTTGGGCGCCAGCGAATCGGCCGCCACGCCGCCGGCCGGCGCGTCGACCGGCTTGCCGGCCTTCAGCGCCATGTTCAGCGTCGGCGCCGCTTCGGGCTCGACGGCCACGACCTTCACCCTGCCGGCGAACCACGCGGCGATGCCGCCGATCAACCCGCCGCCACCGACGGCGACCAGCAGCGTGTCGATGCCCGGCGCCTGTTCCTCGATCTCCAGTCCGACACTGCCCTGGCCGATCATCGTCTCGGCCTGGTCATAGGCATGGATCGCCATGGCGCCGTTCTCGGCCCGCCAGGTCTCCGAGGCCGCCAGTGAATCGGCATAGCGCTCGCCGCCGACCACGAGATCGGCGCCGTAGCTGCGGATGCGCGCAATCTTCATCGGCGCGGCGATGACGGGCACGTAGATCTTGGCCGGCACCTTCAGCACCATCGCGGCATAGGCGACGGCGGCACCGTGATTACCGCCCGATGCGGCGACGACGCCGGCCTTGGGGACCTCGCGCGTCAGCAGATTGGTGAAGGCGCCGCGTGGCTTGAACGAGCCGCTGTGCTGCAGGAGCTCGAGCTTGAGCTGCAGGCTCGGCAGCGACAGGCCGAAATCGCTGCCGGCGACGCTGATCACGGGCGTGCGCCTGATGTAGGGCGCGATGCGCGGGTAGTTGGCGGAGATGGCGGCGCGGTCGACGGTCTGGGTCATGGCTTGACTATAATTAGGAAAATGGCTAATTGGCAATATGCCTTCGCCTGATAATCCCCGTGCGGCGTTGCGCGCGCTCGCCAGCGAGCGGCGGCTGGCGATCCTCGACTGGCTGCGCGATCCGCGTGCGCATTTCCGGCCGCAGGTCGATGGCGATCTGGTGAAGGATGGCGTCTGCGGCCTGCTGATCGCCGAGAAGCTGGGCGTGAGCCAGCCGACCACCAGCGAGCATCTGAAGATCCTGGTGCAGGCCGGCCTGTTGCGCGGCAAGCGCATCAAGCAATGGACGTTCTATCGCCGCGACGAGAGTGCGATCACCGCGTTGAAGCGGGCGCTGCGCGATCTCTAGGCGGCCTTGCGGCAGGTCGAGGTCTTCTTCAGCTCCGGCCCGGTGTGGGCGCGTAGGAACGCGAGGATCTTGTCCGGCGGCCCACTCGGCTTGGGCGGGCCGAGTCGGTCGAAGCTGAGCTCGACGCCGGTCTTCTTGGCCAGCGCCTCGAGCATCGGCCTATTGTCGGGGATCAGCATCGAGTAGCTGCCGTCGGCCTCGCGGCGCAGGAAGACGTGCGAGATCTGGCCGCCCGATTCGTCGGCCTCGACGATGATCAGGTCGCCCGACTTCTCCATGCGCAGCGCGTAGCCGCTCTTGTCGACGACGGCGCGATAGACGTAGTCGCCGGGCGATGCCTGCGCGGGAGCCGCCAGCGCGATGGATCCGCCGTCCTTGTCGTTGGTGTTCTGGCAGCGCCAGTTGCCGGCGGCGAGGCCGACATCCTGTCCGCGCTGCAGCACGCGTTGTCGGGTGTCGTAGCAGCCTGTGAGCAGGACGAGCGCGGCGAGGAAGGCGAGGGCGATGCGCATGGGTCGACTATGATAGGCTTGCCCATGGCCGACAAGCCGTCCGATCGCATCACCCTGGGCCAGAGCGAGGTCCCGCCGGCACTGCAATCGCTGGCCGACGTGCTGCCGCAGTTCAGCGGCGCCGATCTGGAAAGCCAATTGCAGACCTTCGACATGTTTCTCGGCGTCCTGTCGCCGTCAGCCAGGTCGCAGGTCTCCGACATGTTGCGGCGAGCCGCCGAGCGCACCGCCGACCATGCCAGCGCCAAGCGCATCATGAAGGCGTCGCTCGACGTCAACATCGGCCTGCGTGCCGCCGAGCCGCATGACCATGAGGCGGCAATGCGCGCCTATCGGGAGGAGCACGCCCGGAACTTCCCCAACCTGCCCAAGCCCGGCGGCGACGACGCGGTCTTCCTCGGCAAGATCGACGAGGCGCTGGCGCAGATCGTGCCAATGGCCGAAGCAGGCTGGGCGCCGGCGCACAGCATCGAACGCCAGCTGCGCTGGTGCCGCGCTTTTGCGCTCGGCGAGACGCGCGAGGAGCGGCCGGGGCCGTTCTCGATGGGGCTGATCGCCACGCGCGAGTTCGACATGTGGGGCAACGAGCCCGAGCTCGCCAGCCTGATCAACGAGGTCGAGCGGCTGGCGAATATCCGCCTCGGCGAGACCTAGCCGACGACCGGCCCGCCGCCGCCGCTGGGATTTTCCATCGCCGTGGCGCGGCGCCGGAAATAGGCCGCCAGGATCAAGTCGGTGATGCCGATCAGCGGCAACACGACCAGCAACAGGTCGATGCCGGGCGCGACCTCGATCGTCTTGACCTTCAGGACGGTGAGCACGACCGGCACGACGATGCCGATCATGAATGCGCCGATCATCATGACGATCGAGGCCCCGCGCAACCCTTCGGGCGTGGTCTTGCCGCGGGCCATCACGCGGCCTTTCGCATCAAGTCGGAGACGCGCTCGGCGATCATGATCGTGGGCGCGTTGGTGTTGCCGCCGACCAGGGTGGGCATCACCGAGGCGTCGACCACACGCAGGCCCTTCACGCCGCGCACGCGCAGCTCGTTGTCGACCACCGCCATCGGATCGGAATCGGCGCCCATCTTGCAGGTGCCGACGGGGTGATAGATCGTCTCGCAGCGCGCGCGGATCCAGTCGGTGATCTCGGCGTCGCTCCTGCGCGAGGCGCTGGGCTCCATCTCCTCGCCGCGATAGGGCTCCATGGCCTTCTGCGCGAAAATCTCGCGCGCCATCTTCGTGCCCTTGACCAGCACGTCGATGTCGCGTTGCTCGGCCAGATAATTGGCGTCAATCGCCGGATGATCGAGCGGATCGGGACTCTTCAGCCGGATCGTGCCGCGGCTCTCGGGGCGCAGCAGGCACATGTGCAGGGTCATGCCGTTGGTCTTCATCTTGGTCTTGCCGTGATCGATCACGAAGGCCGGGATGAAGTGCAGCTGGATGTCGGGCGCCGCCAGCCCGTCTGATGTGCGCAGGAAGCCGCCGGTCTCGGCGATGCAAGACGTGCCGGGCCCGGTCTTGGCGAACAGGTACTTCGCGAGCGTCACCAGCTCGTTGGCGGTGTCGTAGGTGTCGCGCGTCTTGCAGTGATAGAGCGTGGCGGCGTCGAGGTGGTCCTGCAGGTTGCCGCCGACGCCGGGCACGTCGGCCACGACGTCAATCTTCTGGGCGCGCAGGTGATCGGCGGGGCCAA
>JAFAZJ010000088.1 GCA_019239835.1 Alphaproteobacteria bacterium
CGCCGTGCTGGCGCGCGCCGACAGCGGCACGCATCTCTGCCACGCCATGCTGCTGCCGCGCGCGGATTCGCTGGAGCGCTTCGCGGCGTACGATCGCGACGGCAAGGCCGATCTCGAATTCGCCACCGTCGAGCGGCGCGGCAAGGCTTCGTACGTCACCCTGCACAACCCGCGCTACCTCAACGCCGAAGACGCCGCGACCATGGGGCCGATGGAGATCGCCGTCGACCTGGCGCTGCTCGATCCGCAGACCCAGGTCTGCGTGCTACGCGGCGACTACGTCGAGCATCCGAAGTACAAAGGACGCCGCATCTTCAACGCCGGCATCAACCTCACGCATCTCTATTACGGCAAGATCGATTACATCTGGTACCCGTGGCGCGATCTGGGCTGGGTCAACAAGGCGATGCGCGGCCTGGCGCGCGAGGACATCAATCCCGACGAGGCCGGCGGCGACACGAAGGAGAAGGTCTGGATCAGCCAGGTCGATACCTTCGCGATCGGTGGCGGCTGCCAGGTGCTGCTGGTCTGCGACTACAACGTCGCCGCCGCCGATTCGTACATGACCTTGCCGGCGCGCAAGGAAGGCATCATCCCCGGCATGGCCAATCTGCGCCTGCCGCGCTTCGTCGGCGATCGCATCGCGCGTCAGGCCATCATGTACGAGCGGCGTTTGGACTGCGACAGCCCGGAAGGCCGGCTGATCATCGACGAACTCGCGCCGTCACAGGACATGGAAGCGACGGTGGAGGAGGCGGTGCGTGGCCTCACCAGCTCCGGCGTGGTCAGCGCGCGCAGCAATCGCGTCGCGTTGCGCGTCGGGCAGGAGTCGCTCGATACCTTCCGCCGCTATGCCGCCGTCTACGCGCGCGAGCAGGCGCTCTGCCATTTCAGCCCGGCGCTGATCGCCAATCTCGAGCGCCACTGGAACGCGCAGAGCCGCAAGGTCTAGGGCAGGATCATCGTCGGCAAGTCGCCCAGCGAGCGCAGTTCGCCGGCTGGTGTGCCAGGGAGTCCTTCAGGCGCAGCGCCGGCGCGGTTCACCCATAGGGTGCGGAAACCGAAAGTCGCTGCGCCGTGGGCGTCCCAGCCGTTGGAGGAGAGGAAACACACGTCGGTCGGCGCTACGGAGAAATGGTCGGTGACCAGGGCGTAGACGCGCGGATCAGGCTTGAACACCTTGACCGTGTCGACACTCAGCAGCGCGTTGAAATAGTCGGCGAGGCGGGTGTTGCGGACGACGGCCTCGAGCATCTCGGGATTGCCGTTGGAGAGAATCGCCAGCGGCATCTCGGCGGCGTGCAGGGCATCGAGGGTCGATCGCACCTCGGAGAAGGGATCGAGCACGAGATAGGCCTGCATCAGCTTTTCGTGCAGCGCGCCCTCGTGCGGCAGGCCGCAGGTTCGCAGGCAATGGGCCAGCGCCTCGCCGGTGACCTGCCAGAACGGCGCATACTTGCCCATCACGCTGCGCCACCAGGTGTAGCCGATCTGCTTGTCGCGCCACATCTGCGCCAGGCGGTCGGCCTGCGGGCCGATCTCGCCGCGATGGCGCGCTACGGCAGAGTTGAAGTCGAACAGCGTGCCATAGGCGTCGAAGACGCAGGCTTTGATGTCTTTCATCGCCGCGCGCTATCGCTTGGGCGCCGGGATGGCGCGGAACGGGCCGTTGAGGCGATCGCGATAAACCACCACCGCCTCCATCACCCCCTGCACGTAGCTGCGCGTCTCGCGGAACGGGATCAGCTCGATCCAGTCGACCATGTCGATCGCGCCGCTGCGCGGATCGCCGATGCTCTCCAGCCAGCGCGCCGTGCGAGCGGGGCCGGCGTTGTAGGCCGACAGCGCCAGCTCGTAGGAGCCGCCGAACTTCTCCAGCATGTCGGCGAGGTATTGCGTACCCAAAGAGACGTTGTAGGCGGGATCGCTGGTCAGGCGCGCGGCGTCGTAAGGCTGCTTGGTCTTGCTCGCCATCGCCCGCGCCGTGTCGGGCATCAGCTGCATCAGGCCGAGCGCGCCGACCGGTGACGACACGCCGGTCTGGAAACCGCTTTCCGCCCGTGTCAGGCCCAATACCAGCGCGCGCTCGATCGAGCCGGTGCTGCCCATGTCGACGATGGGGAACGCCGCTTCGTAGAGCGCCACGCCGCTTTCGACGGCGCGGCGCGAGATCGAGAGTGCAACGTCGGGTCGGCCGGCGTCGATCGCGAAGGCGGCGCTCAGTGCCAGCTCGCCGGCGCTCTGCGCGATGCGGCCGACGCGCAGCAGGAAGGGTCCTGCACGGTTGTCGTCGCCCACCTGCGCCAGCCAGCGTGCCAGGGTGACGATCTCGCGCTTCTCGATGCCGTCGCGCTCCGCCGGTGTAGCCTCCGGGTCGCTGGGCATCATCGGTGCGCGGTTGGGCAGACGCTTCGCGGCGAGCTGGCCGTAGTAGGTCTGGCCGAACTGTGCCGCGCGCTCATAGGCGCTGGCGGCTTCGAGCGGGCGTTTCGCCGCCTCGTGCGCACGGCCCAGCCAATAGGCGGCTTTGCTCTTGGAGACAGGTCGCGAGACGCCGTCGTCCAGCGTCTTGAAGTGCTTGAGCGCATCGTCGGGGCGCTTCAGCCAGCGCAGCGCGATCCAGCCGGCGAGGAACTCGGCCTCTGCGAAGCCCGCGCCGCGTGTCAGCCCGTGGCCGACCGTGAGCTTGTAGGCTTCCTCGGCGCGACCGGCCTGCAGCGAGTCGCGCACCAGCAACTGGCGCTCGTTCCACCAATCCTCGTCCTGTTGCACGGTGGCGGGCAACGTCAGCAGGAACTGGCGCGCGCCGGCCTGGTCGTTGGTGCGGCGCAGCCAGCGCAGGCGATCGAGCATCAGGCGACGATCGGCCTGGCGGTCGGCCGGCACGGCGCGCAGCATGGTCTGGACCTCGGGCGCGCGTCCGACCAGCGCCAGCCGCGCTTCGGCGACCGCCTTGTCGGCCGCCGACAGCCGCGGCAGCAGATCGCGCGCCACCTTGTCCTTGCCCTCGCGCATCAAGCGGTCGAAGCGCGCGAAGTGATCGGCCGGACGCAGATGGGTGCCGTAGCGCGCCAGGAAGGCGGCTTCGTCCTGCGGACGGAAGGTGGCGTTCTGCCAGCTGTCGCGCGCCAGTGCCGCCACGTCGTTCGGTGCGGCGGACTCGGCCGCTTCGAGGCGGCGCATATTGCCGGCGCTGGTCAGCGGCGGGAACGCCTTGAAGTAGGCCATGACCTCGGCCGGCGGCGTGTCGCTGCCAAGACGATCCTCGGCCTGGCGGCGGATCGGCGCGTCGTCGGGCCAATCGGGATTGGCGCGCAGGAAGGCGAAGGCGGCGGCAAAGCCGTCGGTGCTACGCGGATGGCGCAGGATCGACCAGTCGACATACTTCACGATCAGCGCATTGCCCATCGCACGCGCATGCTCGCGCGCATCGGTGAGCCGCGTCTCATCGAGCGCCTTGAGGATCGTGGCGAAACCGGCGGCGGTCTCCGCTGGAAGCGGCCGCGCCTGGCTCACCAGTTGCGCCACCGCGTCGGGGCGACTGCGCGGCGCCATGGTCGTCGTGCGCTCGGCAGGCTTGAGCGGACCACCCGGGATCGCACCCGGCGAGGTTTGCGGCGGGGATGCCGGCGGCGGGCCCGCGCCGCCGTCCGGCTGCGTGGTGATCATGCGCGGGCCGGTAGGCGGTGGTGGCGCAGTCGTCGCACCCGGCGCTGTGGCCGGCTGATTTTCTCGGGGCGGCGCGCCGCGGAAGATCGTGACGCCGCCTTCGTTCTGCTGTGCGGTCGCGGGCGCGCCGATACCGAGCGAGGCGGTGATCGCCAGCGCGATGCGGGTGACGGTGCGATTGCAGGTCTTCTTCATCGATTTACCCGATCCGGAGGGGACAGGTCGGGAGAGCAGGATCACGGTACCTGCGATCGGCCGCAGCTTCAATGTCGGACGGCTCGACAGCCAAGCGGCGAGCGCCTAGCATCTTGCACTCTCGTGACAACGGAAGCGCAGCGACGCTCTCCGATAAAGACAAGCGACACGTCTCGAGTGTGGAGGAGATGACATGAGCAGGACTTTGGGTGGGCGGATCGCCGTCGTCTTGATCGGCGCGTTGATCGCCATGATCGCGTCGCTGGGCGGGGCGCTGGCGCAGGGCACGATCAAGATCATGTACACCGATCCGCTGTCGGGTCCGTTCGCCCAGGTCGGCGACGCGAACCTCAAGCAGATGCAGTACATCCTCGACTTCATCAACGCGAAGGGCGGTGCGCTCGGCCGCAAGTTCGAGCTGGTGCCGTTCGACAACAAGTCGCAGCCCTCCGACGCGCTGCTGGCGCTCAAGAGCGCCACCGACCAGAACATGCCCTTCATCATGCAGTGCAGCGGCTCCAACATCGCCGCGGCGCTGATCGAGGCTGTCAACAAGCACAACGACCGCAACCCCGACAACCGCATCATCTATTTGAATTGCGGCGCGGTCGCGACGGAACTGACCAACGAGCAGTGCAGTTTCTGGCACTTCCGCTTCGACGCCAACGTGGCGATGAAGGCCGAGGTCATGGTGCGGGCGCTGCCCAAGACGACGACCAAGGTCTACCTGCTGAACCAGGACTATCTGTTCGGCCAGTCGGTGCAGCGTGACGTCAAGACGTTCCTGGGCAAGGTGCGTCCCGACGTGCAGGTGGTGGGTGACGAGCTGATCCCGCTGGGCAAGGTCAAGGACTTCGCGCCCTACATCACCAAGATCAAGGCATCGGGTGCGCAGGCGCTGCTGACCGGCAACTGGGGGCCCGACATGAACCTGCTGATCAAGGCAGGCATCGATGCCGGCGTCGAC
>JAFAZJ010000108.1 GCA_019239835.1 Alphaproteobacteria bacterium
ATCTGACCCTGACCTACAAGCGCACGGTGATGTTCGGCCTGCTGAGCACGCGCCAGGGCGACGATCCGGTGTCGTGGCGCACGCAGGCCAATGCGATCCAGGATGCCAACAAGGCCGGCGGTCGCATGTTCGGGCAGGTTGGCACGCGCTCGATCAACGCGATCTACTCGCTGAAATCCTATCTGCCGTTCGACGTGCTGCCCGAATGGCAGGTGGTGCGCGAGCGGCCGCTGTCGGAGCAGCTGCAGATATTGCGCGACCCCGCCCGTCGACGCGCGCTGATCGAGGCCGAGCAGCGGATGAAGCCGAAGGACAACGTGCTGCAGGGCGGTGGTGCCGCGACGCTCGATCCGCGCAAGCCCGACTACGATCAGCTCTTTGCGCTCAAGAGCATGGACTGGGACGATCCGACGGTGGCCGAGCTGTCACGCGCGCGCGGCACGCATCCGGTTGAGACCATGATCGAGCTGTCCCTCGACAACCCCGACCAGATCTATGTCTGGCCGGTCGTGAACGAGGATCGCGAGGATCTGCTCGGCATGCTGAAGCACGATTTCGCGCTGGCGACCTTCTCCGATGCCGGCGCGCATTCGGCGCAGGAAATGGGCGCCTGCCTGCAGACGCACTTCCTGCATTACTGGGTGAACCGCCGCGGTGCCTTCACCCTGGAGCAGGCGGTGCGCAAGATGACCCGCGACATCGCCGACGCCTTCGAGCTCAAGGACCGCGGCCTGCTCCAGCCAGGCTACAAGGCCGATGTCGTGCTGTTCGAGGCCGACCGCGTGCGCCCCTGCGTGCCGAAGATTGAGACCGACCTGCCCGGCGGCGCGCGTCGCCTGGTGCAGAAGGCCGACGGCATCCGCGCCACCCTGGTCAACGGCGCGCTGACCATGGAGAACGGCCAGTCGACCGGCACCTTCACCGGCGAGGTGATGAAGGGCGCCCTCGGATAGGCGGTAGTGAAGGATGGTGAAGGATTTTCCCGATATCGGCGTCACGCGCGCGGACGGTCGATATGGAAAAATCCTTCACTATCCTTCGCTACCCAAAATCCTGCCCAAAATTTAGGCAGGTCGTGAGGGTTTGACCCTAGAGGCGGCCGAGCGCGGTGAACTTCTCGACCACGCTCCGCACGGCGCTTTCCTGGTGTGTGTGCAGCGTCTGGCCGGGGACTTTCGACCAGGCCGGCTCGAAAGGATCGGCGACGCCGGCATTGGCGCCGCTCATGCGCTCCAGCGTGGCCAGCGCGAGGTAGGGGACCGAGACCGGGGCGTAGCCGCCCTCGTGGGTCATCACCAGCCTGCCGCCGCAGAACTCGTCGGCGATCGCCATCAGCCGCGCCGTCATCTCGCGGAAGCTGCCGGGGTGCAGCATCATGCGGCCCAGCGGATCGTGGTTGCCGGCATCGAAGCCGCTCGACACGAACACCAGCTCGGGCTTGAAGCGGCGCAGCGCCGGCAGCACGACCTTGTCGAAGGCGTGCAGGTAGGCGCCGTGGCCCGAGCCTGCCGGCAGCGGGATGTTGATGTTGAAGCCCGCGCCGTCGCCTTCGCCGACATCCTCGACATAGCCCGAGTCGAACGGGAACAGCTGCTCCTGGTGCAGCGAGATGGTGAGCGCGCGCGGGTCGCGCCAGAACGCCTGCTGCGTGCCGTTGCCGTGATGCACGTCCCAGTCGACATAGGCGATGCGCTTGAGCCCGCGCGCCTCGAGCGCATGCTTGCCGGCGATCGCGCCGTTGCACAGGTAGCAGAAGCCCATGCCGGTATCGCGCTCGGCATGATGGCCCGGCGGACGGATCAGCGCATAGACGTTGCGCACCGTGCCGTTCAGCACCGCGTCGACCGCCTCGATGGCGCCACCGGCGGCGAGCCGGGCGATCTGGTAGGTGCTGGGACCGACGCGCGTGCGCGGGCCGACCTCGCCATAGACCTGCTGCTCCGCCGCCTTCAGCCGCTCGACATAGGCGGCATCGTGCACGCGCAGGATCTCGGCCTCGGTGGCGAGACGCGCCGGGATGGTCGTCAGGCGGGCGAGCAGGCCGCTGACCTCGAGCAGGTTCTTGATGCGCCGCTTGGTCTCGGGCGATTCGAAGCTCGGGAACGGCTCGAACAGCGCCTCGGGCGGGTAGGTGGCGGCGATGTTGCCGCTGTCGTGCCAGACGAAGCGCTCGTCCCAGACGAAGCCGGTGGTCATGCGCGCCTAGTAGTCGCTGCCAGGGCCGCCCGCGCCGGGCACGTTCTTCTTCGGGCCGCTGAACTTGCCGACGTTGCCCAGGATCTGCTCGAGGATGGTGAGCTCCTTGCCGGCGGTCGGCGTCTTGCGCGACACCATGGCGACCTCTTTGCCGTCCTTCAGGTCGTACTGCTTGATCTCGCGCACCCGGCCGCCGCCATCGAAGCTGACGGCCACCACGCGCTGCTCCACCACCCGCGTCGGCAGGATGGCGGTGCTCTCATTCCTGCTCGAGATGTAGTACCAGACCTCGTCGCCGAAGGTGGCGACGGTCGAGGGGCTGCCCATCAGGCGCAGCACGTCGTCGCGACCCTGGGTGCCGACCTCGAGCTTCTCGAACGTGCCGGGCACCGGCTGGTGGCCGCGCTGGTCGACGATCTCGCCGCAGGCGGACGCCATGAACGCCACGGCAAGCATCGCGGCGATCTGTCGAATCTTCATCGGCTTGAACACCTTGGCAGGCTGCCCTAAACGAGCGGGGACGAGGGGACCGGCGCCGTCAAATTGCCGACGCGGCGCCGGCCTGTCAAACGGTGCCACGGCCGCGCCTTCAGGAGCTTGGGGCATGTTCGGTGTTTTCCGCCGTCGGGCGCAGGAACGGCAGGCCGTCGCCGGCCTCTATGCCGCCATCGCCATGCAGGCGCGCGAGCCCGTGTTCTATGCCGATCTCGGCGTGCCTGATACGGTCGACGGCCGCTTCGACCTGCTGGTGCTGCACGCCTGGATGGCGATGCACCGGCTCGATGCCGAGGCGCAGAGTGGGCAGATCAAGCAGGACCTGTTCGACGCCATGTTCGCCCATCTCGACCTCACCCTGCGCGAAATGGGCGCCCAGGACCTCGGCGTCGGCCGCCGCATCAAGCGCATGGCCGATGGCTTCAACGGCCGCTGCACGACGTTCCGCGAGGCATGGCTGAGCGGCGAGCCCGCCAAGCTGCAGGACGCGCTGGCACGCAACGTCTTCGGCAAGGTGACACCCACGCCCGAAGCGCTGGCGGTGCTGGCGCGCTACGTCGGCGACTCCATCGGCCGCCTGACCGCGACGCCGGCGGCCGCGCTGATGGCCGGGCAGATCGCCTGGCCAACCCCGGCGGGTGGCGCATGAGCCAGGCTCAGGAGGAGCTCAGCCGCATCGTGCGCCTCGATCGCGTGCCGTCGCGTGGCATGGATATCGACGTGCAGGCCAGCGAGGCGGAGCGGGCGGCGTTGGCCAGGCGCTTCGAGCTCTTGGAGCTCCCGTCGCTCAAGGCCGCGGTCACCGTGCAGCCCGGCATGGGAGGCGTCTGGACGGTATCGGGGCGGCTCAGCGCCGAGGTGGTGCAGGCCTGTATCGTGACCCTCGATCCGGTGCCGCAGTCGATCGACGAGACCTTCGACCTGCGCTTTGCCGCCGGGGCCGCCGGCAGCTCGGACGACCCGGACGCGCCGGAGCCGCTGGAGGGCGACACCATCGACGTCGGCGCCATCGTCGCCGACCACCTGTCACTGGCGCTCGACCCGTTCCCGCGCGCCCCGGGTGCGACATACGAGCCCGCCCCGCAGCCGGCCGATGCCAAACCCAATCCCTTCGCCGCCCTGGAGCAGCTCAAGGGCCGCCTGAAGGGCGAAAGCTGATGGCTGGAATGGCGGCAAAGCGCTTGCCGCACTGTCACAATTTGGCTAGGAAAGCGCCCTCGCGACCTGCCCCCAAGATTGTCGAGGCTGGCGGCGCTGACGCCCTGGCCCGCCACGGAGATTCACGATGGCCGTTCCCAAAAAGAAGGTGAGCACCTCTCGCCGCAACATGCGCCGTTCGCACCATGCGCTCGAGGGCCAGGCGTTCGTCGAGTGCGCCAATTGCGGCGAGCTGATGCGCCCGCACCACGTCTGCGAGGCCTGCGGCTACTACCGCAAGCGCGAGGTGGTCGCCAAGGCGGCCAACGGCTGATCCCCGCCCAGCGACGGCCGACGACGTGACGCGAAAGATCGTCATCGCGCTCGACGGCATGGGCGGCGACATGGCGCCGGACATGGTCGTCCGCGGCGCCGGCATCGCCCGCGAACGCCATCCCGACATCACGTTTCGCCTGTTCGGCAACGCCACGCGGCTGGCCGAGCTGGTCAAGCGCGTGCGCTGGCTCAAGGATTGCTGCGAGATCGTGCCGGCCGAGGACGTCGTCACCAACGACGACACGCCGCGTCAGGCGCTGCGCAAGCGCGCCACCTCGAGCATGGGCATGGCGCTCGACGCCGTCGCCGACAAGCAGGCCGATTGCATCGTCTCGGCCGGCAATACCGGCGCGCTGCTGGCCTCGGCCAGCGTCATGCTGCGTCCGCTGCCGGGCGTCCGCCGGCCGGCGATGGCATCGGTGCTGCCGACGGTGCGCGGCGAGACGGTGATGCTGGATCTCGGCGCCAACATGCAATGTGACGCCAACAACCTCGCCGAATTCGCCGTGATGGGCTCGGTCTTCGCCCGCACCGTGCTCGGCCTCGACCAGCCCGCTGTCGGCCTGCTCAACGTCGGCTCGGAGGAGGGCAAGGGCAACGAGACCCTGCGCGACGCTGCCGAGATGCTGAAGACCGACGGCTCGCCGGTGCGCTTCCATGGCTTCGTCGAGGGCAACGATATCGGCGCCGGCACGGTCGACGTGGTGGTCACCGACGGCTTCACCGGCAACGTGGCGCTGAAGGCCATGGAGGGCACGGCCAAGCTCTATACCGGCTTCGTGCGCGACGCCTTCAAGACCTCGACCCTGGCCAAGATGGGCTACGTCCTGGCTTCGGGTGCCTGGGACAAGCTGCGCAAGCGGGTCGATCCGCGGCGGTACAACGGCGCCGTGTTCCTGGGCGTCAACGGCGTCTGCGTGAAGAGCCACGGCGGCACCGACGCCTTGGGCTTCGCTAACGCCATCGGCGTCGCCGTTGATTCTGTGAAATACAATTTGAACGACAAGATCGTAGGCGATCTCAAAAAGCTGCGCGAGATTGTGGCCGATGAAGGGGCCGAGCCGGCAGTGGCAGTGGCCGGGGGTACGGGCACGCCATGATCCGGTCGATCGTCGAGAGCTGCGGGGCATACCTGCCCGAGCGCGTCATGACCAATGACGAGCTGGCCAAGAAGGTCGACACCTCCGATGAATGGATCATCCAGCGCACCGGCATCCGCTCGCGCCACATCGCCGCCGACGGCGAGTTCACCTCGCATCTCGCCATCAAGGCCGCCGACCAGGCGCTGAGCCGCGCCAATATGAAGGCGGCCGACCTCGACCTCATCGTGCTGGCCACCGCTACGCCCGACCAGACCTTTCCCGCCACCGCCACCAAGGTGCAGGCCACCCTGGGCATGCATCGCGGCGCCGCCTTCGACGTCCAGGCGGTGTGCTCGGGCTTCGTCTACGCGCTGTCGGTCGCCGACAACATGATCAAGGGCGGCATGGCCGGCTCGGCCCTGGTGATCGGTGCGGAGACCTTCTCGCGCATCCTCGACTGGAACGACCGCGGCACCTGCGTGCTGTTCGGCGATGGCGCCGGCGCCGTGGTGCTGAAGGCGGGCGAAGGCAAGGGCACCGCCCAGGATCGCGGCATCCTGTGGAGCTCGGTGCACTCCGACGGCCGCTACCACGACCTGCTCTATGTCGATGGCGGGCCCTCGACCACGGGCACGGCCGGCTTCCTGCGCATGCAGGGTCGCGAGGTCTTCAAGCACGCCGTCACCAACCTGGCGGCCGTGGTCGGCGAGACCATGGGCAAGGTCGGGCTCGAGGCCAAGGACATCGACTGGCTGGTCCCGCACCAGGCCAACAAGCGCATCATCGACGGCACCGGCCGGAAGCTGGGTCTCTCGGCCGACAAGGTCGTGGTCACCGTCGACCACCACGCCAACACCTCCGCCGCCTCGATCCCGCTGGCCCTCGAAGCCGCCGTCACCGACGGCCGGGTCAAGCGCAACGACCTGCTGCTGCTCGAAGCCATGGGCGGCGGCCTCACCTGGGGCGCCAGCCTGGTTCGCTGGTAGGCTGAAGAGCCGGGTCGAAGTCAGCTACTTATCGTGAAAAATTTTGTTAATCTTTCGCATGAAGTGCAGGATTTTGACCCGATCTGTTGCATATATATCACATTAAAGGAAAATTCTAAGCGCCCGTTTTATCAGGATTTATTGTCACGGAATTTGCAGGTTTCACCTGACACTTCAGCTGAATCTGACCCCTAATCCCGCCGTAATTTCAATGCTTAAGGTGGGTTTGTAATGTTGACCGCGAGGTCTTCTTACACTATGGTTTAAGAGGGGAAGGGGAATGCTGAATGGATCAACGGACGATCACCCGCGCTGACCTCAGCGAATCGGTGTTTCAGGAAGTGGGACTGTCCCGTAACGAGTCTGCGGA
Source organism: Alphaproteobacteria bacterium (assembly GCA_019239835.1). Classification (GTDB taxonomy): domain Bacteria; phylum Pseudomonadota; class Alphaproteobacteria; order Reyranellales; family Reyranellaceae; genus JAFAZJ01. The sequence continues at coordinate 6,603 of JAFAZJ010000108.1, forward strand.
TTTAGTCGAGGTCATCCTCGGTGAAATCGCTGACGCGCTCGCCCGCGGCGAGACGGTGAAGATCTCATCTTTCGGAAGCTTCTCGGTTCGGGACAAGGGGCAACGGGTCGGCCGTAATCCGAAAACCGGACAGGAAGTTCCAATCCTGCCGCGGCGTGTCCTCGTCTTCCGCGCGTCTAACGTGCTCAAAGCACGCATCAATAATCTACCGATAAGCAGTGATGATGTGGAAGGTGAATGATGGTCATTGTCAGCGCTCAGGGGATGGAGCGCCGCGTCGAGAAGTCGGCGCTAGCGTTCCGGACAATCAGTGAAGTCGCAACCGAACTCGACGTGCCGCAGCACGTCCTGCGTTTCTGGGAAAGCAAGTTCAGCCAGGTCCGTCCGCTCAAGCGCGGGGGTGGCCGGCGGTACTATCGCCCGGAGGACGTCGATCTGCTGCGTCGCATCCGCTCGTTGCTCTACGACGACGGTTACACCATCAAGGGCGTCCAGCGCCTCTTGAAGGAAGGCCGTGGCCGCCTGACCGGTCGCGAGGCCGGCGAGGGCGATGCTGCCCGGATCATGCCGGTCGAAGCCGAAGTCCGCAGTCTGCCGCGCACCGGCCCGCAGCCGGCGACCAATGTCGCTCTGCCGCGGCCGACCGCCAAGCTCGACGGCGGCAAGCGCCGCGAGATCGAGAACGTGCTCGACGATCTGCAGAACGCGCTCGAGCTGCTGCGCCGCACGTTGCACGGCCAGCACTAAAAACGCCGATCCGCGCGGCCGCGCGGAATTCGAAACGGACGCCGCCGGATTGTCTCCCCGGCGGCGTCTGTCGTTTTGGGGCTCGCGAACGTTGAAATGGGTGGGCGGGAAGCGCTAAGTACCGCCCACGGTCGGGGCGTAGCGCAGCCCGGTAGCGCATCAGTCTGGGGGACTGGGGGTCGTGGGTTCGAATCCCGCCGCCCCGACCACTTACCTCAAGGGGTGCTGGCGGCCCGTCCGAACGCTGATGCGTGGAGGACCGGGTGAGACATCTGTGTCTGGCGCTGATCGCGCTGCTGGCAACAATCGCGAGCCCGGCAGCGGCTCAGCAGGTCTGGCCGATCATGGTGCAGGTCGGCTTGATCGGTACCTGGGCCGGCAACTGTGACGCGCCGCCCTCCGGCGCGAACTGGTTCCTGACCTTCCGCGACGATGGCGCCGGCGGCGCGCGGCGCTCATCCGATCGCGGGCCCGAGCTGCCGAATTTGATGGTCGTGATCGACAGCGCGCAGATCCCCGGGCCGGCCACCGTCCGGTTCGCAGCGCGCAACGAGGACGTGAACTGGGGCGGCACCAACGGCCATCGCTTCGACGTCGTCGTCGAGATCAGCAACGGCACCATGCGCACGATATCCTCGACGCGGCTCCACGATGGCGCCGAGTTGATCAAGGATGGTCTGGTGACGAGCAGCGGCCAGCCGGCGCTGCTGCTGCGTCGCTGCCGCTGATCAGCCGTTCTCGGCGATCAGCCGGCCTTCGGAGGTCAGCTTGCAGACCAGCCAGTCGGGCTTCAACTTGTTGCTGAACCAGGGTTCGGCCCAGCCCATGGCGATGCAGCGGCGGATCATGTCGGGGTCGAAGGCCTGGCCATCGAGATCGAACAGCGGCAGCTTGCCGCCGGCCTGGTTGAGGCCGCGGCGAAGATACGTGATGTCACGTTCTGTCGGAATATCAATAGATTGAGGATCGTTCCTATCCTCATATCTTAGGATCTGAGCGGCACTGGCCATTGCGATCGAAAGCCCCTGTGTCCGGCCTCACGGCCGGCCACCCCAAGTGCAAGAATAGTCCACAACTATCTGAAAAGAAACGGAAATATTTCTTGATCTCAATCCGTATCTGGATTCGCTGTATCTGGTAGGTCGAAGAGCGCGCCATGTCCCAAGTCTTGTCTGTCTACATCACTGCCGGCGACCTCGCCGAGGCCGAGAAGATCGCTCAGGCGCTGGTCGACGAGCGCCTGGCGGCCTGCGTCAACATCTTCGACGGCGTGCGCTCGGTGTTCCGCTGGCAGGGCAGCGTGCAGAGCGGCCGCGAGGTGGTACTGATCGCCAAGACGGTCGAGGAGCGCTTCGACGACCTGCGCGAGCGGGTGATCGAGCTGCACTCCTACGAGCTGCCCTGCATCGTCGCCCGGCCGGTCAGCGACGGCCATCCCGGCTTCCTGGAGTGGATCGAGGCGGAAACCGATCCCTCGGCGATCTGAACTTGCGGTGGCACACAATCGAGACGATGGTGCCGCCCCCTCGCACCCGGCCTTTGCTACGTTCGTCCCATGTCCCGTACCGAGTCCTTCCCGTCCGCCGCCACGCCGATGCGCGGTGAGCGCCTGACGCTGCTGTATTCCTCGATCAGCCACGGCCTGATGCACCTGATGACCGCGTTCTACTCGGTGATCGTGGTGTCGTTGGCCCTGAGCTGGAACGTCCCCGACTACCAGCTGCTGGAGCTCTACGGGCCGGCGGCGATCCTGCTCGGCGTCGGCGCGCTGCCGGCGGGCTGGCTCAGCGACCGCTGGAGCGCGCCCGGCATGATCGTGATCATGCTGGTGGGCATGGGCCTGAGCTCGATCGCCTGCGGCTTCGTGCCGACGGGCGACACGCTGGCGTTGGGCATCGGCCTCGGCGGCATCGGGCTGTTCGGCTCGATCTACCACTCGGTGGGCATCGGCTGGGTGATCCGCACGGCCTCGCGCCCGGGCCATGCCATGGGCGTCAACGGCCTGTTCGGCAGCGCCGGCCTGGCGCTCTACGGCATCTTCCCGGCGGCGCTGATCAGCCTGCATTCGTGGCGTGCCGCCTTCATCGTGCCCGGCCTGGTCTGCCTGGCGCTGGCCGTGGCCCTGTGGTGGCACTGGCGCAAGGGCGCGGTGGGCGACCGGCAGATGCCGGCGACGACCGGCGTGAACCCTGGCCGCGAGGCGTTCTGGCGCGTCTTCATCATCCTGTCGGTCACCATGTTCGTCGAAGGCGTGCAGTGGCAGGCGATGATCAACGGCGCCGCCCTGCTGTTCACGGGTCGCCTTGCCGGCGAGATCGAGTCGATCCGCTCGTTCTTCGGCCGCTACGGTGTCGAGACACAGGTGATCCTGTGGGTCGGCCTGGCGACGTCGATGATCTATGTGCTGTCGGGCATCGCGCAGTACGTCATCGGCAACCGCGTGCTCGATCGCTACCGGCTGAAGACGATCTACGTCGTCGCCACCGGGCTCGGCGCGTTCGCCATGCTGATGGTGGCCGAGGGCAGCGGCCTGGTCGTGCTGGCCGGCGCGGTGTTCGCGGCGGTCCTCAGCTCGGCCACCGGGCCGGTCGAGAATCTGCTGATCGCGCGCTTCACACCGAGCCGCCTGCACGGCCTGGGCTTCGGCGCGAAGTTCGTGATCGCCTTCGGCGTCGGCTGGCTGGCGATCAAGCTGATATCAGCCATCAAGGAACGCACCGGCGATCTCGACGTGCTGTTCCTCGGCCTTGCTATCGCCGCCGTGGCGATGTGCCTGGTGTCCCTGCTGCTGCCCGGCAGCGAGCGCCGGGAAGAGCCGGTCGCGGTCGCGCAGCCGGCGGAGTGACTTACCTTCCCCGGAGGGGGAAGGTGGCAGCGCGCGAAGCGCGATGACGGATGGGGGATGCCTCAACGACTCCTGCGTCCGTCTTCGACATCCCCCATCCGCCCTTCGGGCACCATCCCCCTCCGGGGGAAGGTTTTATTTCCCGCGAAACGCCGGCCGAGACAGGCAGCGGTCGAGCCAGTTGGCGACGTCGCCGTGGCCGGTCATGTCGAGCTTCACCAGCTTGGCCCAACCCATCACCGAAGCGAGGTTGAGGTCGGCGATGGTGAAGGTGTCGCCCAGCAGGTACTGCTTGCCCTCGAGCGTGTCGTCGAGCACGGCGAGCGGCTTCTGCACCGCCGCCTTGGCGTCGTCGACCGCCTTCGGGTTCTTCTTGTCGGGCGGCGTCATGAAGCTGTCGACGACGATCGTCAGCAGGTGCCGCTCGATCTCGGTCATGCCCCAGAACGACCACTGATAGGCAAGGCCTTCGCCTTCGACCGTCGTGGGCCACAGCGCGCCGCCGTACTTCTTGGCGAGGTACAGGTTGATCGCCATCGATTCGAACAGCACGAGATCGCCGTCGACCATCGCCGGCATCTTGCCGTTGGGATTGACCTTGAGGAACTCGGGGTCCTTCACCGATTTCATGTCGAGCACGACGTGCTCATGCTCGATGCCGCATTCGCGCGCGCACCACAGCGCACGCGCCGCGCGCGACTGCGGCGAGCCGTAGATCTTCACCTTGGCCATGATCTCTCCCGTTGCATTCCGTGATGCCAAGCGTAGCGAGGAATCAATCCGGCGCCATGCCCTTTTCGGTCAGCTCCTTGACCGCGTTCTCGTTCTTCGACAGATGCGCCAGACCCATGCCGCGCAGCACGTTCGCCGCCTTCGTGAACTGGATGTTGTCGTAGCCGACGATTTCGATGCGGTTGCCCCAGGGATCGCGGAAATCGAGGAAGCGGCCGGGCAGGGGCGTGATGCCGGCGTCGAGCAGCGCCTTGCGCACCGCCTCCTTGTCGTCGACGACGAGGCCGAAGTGGCGGCCATCATCGGACGCCTGCGTGCGACCCTTCTGCAGCGCGATGAACTGGTCGCCAAGGTCGATGAACGCCATGGTCGCGCTCTTGCCGCGCAGCTTGAAATCGAACAGGCGTCCGTAGAACGCCAAGGCCTCCTCGATGTCGCCGACTTCCAGCGCGACATGATTGAAGCCGACGGCGCGTGCCCTTCGCGATTCGGACATGGTGTCCTCCTCTATACCTGTCATTCCGAGCGCAGCGAGGATTCCATAGATGTCTCGCTACGCTCGACATGACAGAAACTACTCCGCCGCCTTGGCCGCCGGCTGGTTGGTCTGGCGCAAGGCCTGGTCGAGATCGGCGATGATGTCCTCGACACTCTCGATGCCGATCGACAGGCGCACGACATCAGGACCAGCGCCGGCGGCGATGCGCTGCTCCTCGGTGAGCTGGCGATGCGTCGTCGAGGCGGGATGGATCACCAGGCTCTTGGCATCGCCGATATTGGCGAGGTGCGAGAACAGCTCCAGCGAATCGACCAGCTTGATGCCCGCGGCGTAACCGCCCTTGACGCCGAAGGTGAAGATCGAGCCGGCGCCCTTGGGCAGGTACTTCCTGGCCAGCTTGTTGTACTTGTTCGACGGCAGGCCGGCGTAGTTCACCCACGCCACGGCGGGATGCTTCTCGAGATACTCGGCGACCTTCTGGGCGTTGGCGCAGTGGCGTTCCATGCGCAGGCCCAGGGTCTCGATGCCGAGCATGGTGACCCAGGCGTTGAACGGCGCCTGCGAGGGGCCGAGATCGCGCAGGCCCACGGCGTGGCCGTGGAAGGTGTAGGCCATGTCGCCAAAGGTCTCGTAGAAGTTCAGGCCGTGATAGGCCGGCTCCGGCCCGGCGAGGCTGGGGAACTTGCCACCGCGCGACCAGTCGAACTTGCCCGAGTCGACGATCGCGCCGCCCATCGACGTGCCGGTGCCGCACAGGAACTTGGTCGTGGAGTGCACGACCAGCGTCGCGCCGTACTCGATCGGCCGGCACAGGTAGGGCGTGGCCAGCGTGTTGTCGACCAGCAGCGGCACGCCGGCGGACTCGGCGATCTTGGCGATCGCCTCGATGTCGCACACGACGCCGCCGGGGTTGGCGAGGCTTTCGATGAACAGCACCTTGGTCTTGGGCGTGATGGCCTTGCGGAAATTCTCCGGATCATCGGGATCGACGAACACCGCCTTCCAGCCGAACTTGGGATAGGTGTTCTTCATCTGCTGCACCGAGCCGCCATAGAGCTTGGTGCTCGCCACCACCTCGTCGCCGGGCGACATCAGCGGGAACAGCGCCAGCACCTGGGCCGCGTGGCCCGAGGCGCAGACGATGCCGCCGCGGCCGCCTTCGAGCGCCGCCAGCCGCGCCTCGAGCGCCGCCGTCGTCGGATTGGTCAGCCGCGAGTAGATGAATCCCACGGTCTGCAGGTTGAACAGCGCCGCGGCGTGATCGGCGTCCTCGAAGACGTAGGCCGTCGTCTGATGGATCGGCAAGGCGCGTGAGCCGGTGGATGGATCGGGGGCGGCGCCGGCATGGATCGCCAGGGTCTCGAACCCGGGTTTGCGCTGCTCGCTCATGGTGATCTCCGGAACGCGTGGGATGCGGTGAAGCTGACGCCGTCGACCGTGACAATCCGAATGTGTCGGTGGGCAGCCGTGCGATCCTGCCTTGGTGACAGGGCGGGCGCAACGCGCCTAAATTCGCGCCGCGTTGAACATATATTGAGGAGCCGAGTCGTGAACGCCAAGCCCCGGGGCCGTCAGTTCTTCCAGAATCCCGGACCGACCAATATTCCCGACCGGATCCTGCGCGCGATGGACCGCGCCACGCTCGACTTCCTGAGCGACGAGTTCATGGCGATCCATCGCTTCTGTCACGCCGGCGTCAAACGCGTGCTGAAGACGCAGCAGCATCTCTTCATGTACGCCTCCAGCGGTCACGGTGCCTGGGAGGCATCGCTGGTCAATCTCTTCCAGCCCGGTGACACGGTGCTGATGCTCGAGTCGGGCTATTTCTCCGAGAGCTGGGAGCAGATGGCGACCAATCTCGGCCTGAAGATCGAGCGCATCGCCGCCGACTGGCGCATGGGCGTGCGCGTTGCCGACGTCGCGCGCCGTCTCGAGGCCGACAAGACGCACCAGATCAAGGCGGTGCTCACGGTGCACAACGAGACCGCCACCGGTCTCGCCACGCCGATCGCCGAGATCCGCCGCGCCATCGATGGCACGAAGCATCCGGCGCTGCTGCTGGTCGACACGATCTCGTCGCTGGGCTGCTACGACTTCAAGATGGACGCCTGGGGCGTCGACGTGTGTGTCGGCGGCAGCCAGAAGGGCCTGATGCTGCCCACCGGCATGTCGTTCACCGGCGTGAGCGAGAAGGCCTTCACCCTGTCGAAGAAGCCCGGCCTGCCGCGCCATTACTGGAACTGGGAGATGATGACCAGGCGCGAGCCGCAGAGCTTCGTCGGCACCACGCCGGTGCATCTGTTCTTCGCGCTGGAAGAATCGATCAAGCTCATCGAGGAGGAGGGGCTCGACGCGATCTTCGCGCGCCACCGCCGTCTCGCCGACGCCACGCGGGCCGCCGTCCTGCATTGGGGCGGTGCGTCGATGGGCGGCGCCTCGTGCACGACCAAGGGCGTCACCGGCAAGGTCGGCACCTTGGAGCTGTTCTGTGCCGATCCCTCGCGGCTGTCGGACTCGGTGACCGCGGTGATCGTGCCCGATGGTCACGACGCCAACGCCATGCGCACCGTCGCGCTCAACCGCTACAACCTGTCGCTCGGCGGCGGGCTGGGCCCGCTGATGGGCCGCGTCTTCCGCATCGGCCACATGGGCGATCTCAACGAGCCGATGCTGCTGGGCTCGCTGGCCACGGTCGAGCTGGCGTTCAAGACGTCGAACATTCCGTACCGCGAAGGCGGCGTCGACGCGGCGATCAAGTCGCTGGCTGCGTAGCTCCATGAACCGCCGGCAGTTCGCGTCGCTCCTGATCGGCGGCGCGACTGTCGGCTTTTCCATGCCTGCCCGGGCCGATCGCGAACTCGGCGAAGCGAAGACCCAGTTCGTCACGCTTAAGGATTTTCGCCTCCAGAGCGGCGTTGTCCTGCCCGAGGTGAGCATCGCTTATCACGCCTTCGGCACGCTGGCGGCCGATGGCCGCAACGCCGTGCTCCTGATGCACGGCTACACCGCCGGCCATCACATGATCGGCCGGGCCGGCGGCGCGGTGGGCTCATGGGACGTCCTCGCCGGGCCCGGCAAGGCGATCGATACCGATCGGTTGTTCGTCGTCTCCTCGAACATGCTCGGCTCGTGCTTTGGATCGACCGGACCGGCGTCGATCAACCCGGCCACCGGCAAGCCCTGGGGACCCGACTTCCCCGCGATCACCGCGATCGACATCGTCACGGCGCAGCGGCGCCTGCTCGAGGCACTGGGCGTGCAGCACGTGCTGGCCGTCACCGGGCCGTCTTACGGCGGCATGCTGGCGTTCCAGTGGGGCGTGAGCTTTCCGGACTTTGTCGACGCCATCGTGCCGGTAGTCGCCGGCCCCAAGTCGCACGATTTGGATGCGCCGTTGAAGGTGCTGAGCGACTGGCTGGCGGAGGATCCGAACTGGAATGGCGGCTGGTACTACGACAAGGGCGGGATCGCGGCGACAATGGCCGACTTCTACGTCGGCTATCTTGAGAACTACGGCATCGATGCGCAGCTCAGGCCCCGCTTCCCCGATGAAGCGGCGCGCAAGGCGGAAATTCGCCGCCGGGCCGAAGCGTGGGCTCGCGTGTTCGATGGCAATGCGCTGCTCGCGCTGTATCGCGCCGTCGTGCGCTTCGATGCCGAGAAGGACTTCGCGCGCCTGAAGGGAAAGAAGGTGCTCTACGTGCTGTCGCGCAGTGACCACGACTACCCGCCATCGATCGCGCCCGGCATCATCGCCAAGATGCGCACAGCGGGCGCCGATGCGGCCTACTTCGAGATCGACAGCGATCTCGGTCACTTCGCCTCCGGCGCGGACGGCGCCAAATGGGCGCCCCGCCTGCGCGCGTTCATGGACGGGCTTGATAAGCGCCGTTGACAGCGGCGCACATGTGCTAGTCTGCGACCTAAGTAAGCATAAGCGGCGATGCCATCGCATCCGCCGCATCGAAATTCGGGGGAGGTTTCGTGATGCCGAGGATCTTTTCGGGCAAGCTTGTCCGCGTCGCCGCTGCGGCGCTGTTCGCCACGGCGTTTGGCATTGCCGCCACACCTGGTCACGCCGGGATGGGGGTTGGCAAAAAGGGCGACGGCAAGGGCCCTGCCAGCCCGCCAGGCGACGCCGGTGGCACTGCCAAGAAGACACCGGGCAAGGGTGAACCCGCAACTGAGGGCAATACCAACGATGGCGGTGCCAAGGGACCTGCGAAGGGAACTGCCAAGGGCAAGTAGCAGACGAACGGAGGAAGCGATGAACCGGCGGGACTTCACGGCGCTTACGATCGGTGGCGTGGCGGCCGCCTGGGCATCGTCGGCCGATGCCGAAGGCGAGCTGGTCGACGTCAAAACCGAGCTGTTCAAGATCAAGGACTACCGCCTCGAAAGCGGCGTCGTCATGCCCGAGGTGACGATCGCCTACCAGATCTACGGCAAGCTCGCCGCCGACGGCCGCAACGCCGTGCTGCTGACGCACGGTTACACCAGCAGCCATCACATGGCCGGCCGCATGTCGGGCGGCAGCGGCGAGGGCTCGTGGGACGGCCTGGTTGGCCCGGGCAAGTCGATCGACACCAACAAATTGTTCGTCGTGTCCTCGAACATGCTGGGCTCGTCCTACGGCTCGACCAGCCCGGCCTTCACCAATCCGGCCACTGGCAAGCCCTACGGCCCCGATTTCCCCGACATCACCGTCGTCGACATCATCACGGCGCAGAAGCGGCTGCTCGACTCGCTGGGCGTGAAGCATCTCGTCGCCGTGGCCGGCCCCTCCTATGGCGGCACGCAGACCTTCCAGTGGGGCGTGAGCTTCCCCGATTTCATGGACGGCATCGTGCCGGTCGTGTCGGCGCCGCGCTCGGCGGCTGGTGCCGGCGCGGTGCAGCAGCTGATCGGCCAGCTCGCCGAGGATCCGAACTGGAACGGCGGCTGGTACTACGACAAGGGCGGAATCGTGCCGACGCTCACCAAGCTGCGCATCGCCACGCTCAAACGCTACGGCATCGACGACCAGCTCAAGGCGCAGTTCCCCGACGTCGCCCAGCGCGAGGCCGAGATCAAGCGCCGCGCCGAGACGTGGTCGAAAGTCTTCGACGGCAATTCGCTGGTCGTCCTGCGCAAGGCCTCGGTGCGCTTCGACGCGGCCAAGGATTTCACCAAGCTCAAGGCCAAGGTGCTCTACGTGCTGTCGCGCACCGACAAGGTGTTCCCGCCGACGCTCGCGCCCGGCGTGATGGCCCAGCTCAAGGCGGTCGGTGCCGACGCCGACTATTTCGAGATCGACAGCGAGATGGGCCACTCGGCCTCGGGCCTTGACGCCGCCAAATGGGCGCCGCGCCTGCGCACGTTCATGGCCTCGCTGGAGAAGCGCAGCTAGCCTCGAGCTGGGCGGCGAGCGCGGCCAGGCGTTGCGTCTGGCCGATCTGTGCCATCCAGCACCACAGCTCGAGCACGAAGTAGAGGTGATAGAGATTGAGCGTCTGCGAAACGTGCGCGCGCTCGATCGGTCCATAACCGTCGAGAAGGGCGCGCCTGGGCTCGTCGGTCAAATAGAACGCCGCCTTGGCGACATCCATCAGCGGATCGCCGGCCAGTGCGCCTTCGAAATCCACGACACCGGTAAGCCGCACGTCGCCGTCCGCCGTCGAGGCCAGCAGGTTGCCGGCGTGCAGATCGTTGTGGCAGAGGACCGCCTGTGTGCAGCCGCCGAACAGATGCGCGCGCGCCTCGACATGCCCTGATATCCGTCGCGCCAGGGCGGGCTCGCCACCGCGTTCAGCAAACTCCCGGAGTTTGCGTTGGAATTGATGGGTCATGTAGGCGTGATTGGTCGGATGGGGCGTCACGATGTCCTTGGCGCCGATGTAGCCGAACGCCGTCATCGCAATGCGGTGGAACTCGCGCAGCAACCGGCCGATCTGCCTGTGCTCCGAGGCCCGCTGCGCTGGCGTGAAAGCGGTTTCGATCTGCCCCAGCACCAAGCCATCGAGCTTGGTCATCAACGTCCAATTCAGGCCGAGCAGCGTCTTTGAGTCGTCGGCGAGCAGGATGCGCGGCACGGCCACGCTCAGCCGGTCGCGCACGAGGCCGGCGATCATGACCTCCTTCTGCATCTTCCAGTGCAAGGCGTCGGGGTAGATTTTCAGCACCAGCGGGCGATGGGCCGGATCTGCGAAGCTGATCTCGTGAATCGCCGCGAGCTCACCGCCATGGAGCCGCGATACTCCCGCGACCGCCTCGCCCGAGGCGACCCGGTCGACGATCGCCTGCGCCGTCGCAACGGATACCTGCAAATCGGGCTTGAGCTGCATCGCTACCTCTGGCGCGCGGCAGGTGTATAGTGCCGCATCCGCCCGGGAGGAAAGCATGTCCGTCACCGCCCTCAAGAACGCCAAGTCGGTCCGCGAGCAGGTCAGTGCCGAGGAATGGCAGAAGCGCGTCGATCTCGCCGCCTGCTACCGCCTCGTCCACCTGTATGGAATGGACGAGATGATCGCCAACCACATCTCGACCCAGGTGCCGGGGGAGCCCGGCGTCTTCCTGCTCAATCCCTACGGCTACCTCTACGACCAGATGCACGCCTCGTGCTTCGTGAAGGTCGATTTCGACGGCAACACGCTGTTCGACCCGACCGGCCTTGGCCCCAACCGCGCCGGCTTCGTGATCCATAGCGCGATCCACAAGGCGCGCCACGACGTCGACTGCGTGATCCACACGCACACGCTGGCCGGCATGGCGGTCTCGGCGATGAAGCAGGGCCTGATGCCGCTGGCGCAGACGGCGATGCGCTTCATCGACATCGGCTACCACGACTACGAGGGGCCGGCGATCCGCATGGACGAGCAGAAGCGGCTGCAGGACAACCTCGGCGATCGCGAGGTGATGATCCTCAAGAACCACGGGCTTCTTGCCGTGGGCCCGTCAATTCCCGAGGCCTTCAACAACATCTGGCGCCTGGAGCGCGCCTGCCAGCTGCAGGTGATGGCGCTGTCGTGCAACACCGAGCTGTCGCTGCCGCCGCGCGAGACCGTTGAGGCCTCAAACCACCTGTTCAAGCCCGGCGTGCGCCGCCGGCTGGGCCAGCTCGAGTGGCCGGCCCTGATGCGCAAGCTCGACGGCATCGACCCGTCGTACCGCGACTGATTTCCTTCTCCCCGCGCAGGCGGGGAGAAGGTGCCCGAAGGGCGGATGAGGGGCTTCGCGATGGTGCAACTCGCGCCGTGGTCGTCGAGGGGCCGTAAGCCCCTCATCCACCTCGCTGGCGCTCGGCACCTTCTCCCCGCCTGCGCGGGGAGAAGGAAAGTGCTGCTCGGTGCGGTGGCGACGTTGATTGCTGGTCGTGCGTTCGCCCAGGACTCCTATCCCGAGCGCGCGATCAAGCTGGTCGTCGGCTATCCGCCGGGTGGGCCCAACGACCTGCTGGCGCGCATCCTCGCGCCCAAGCTCGGCGAGCTCTTGAAGCAGACTGTGGTGATCGACAACCGCGGCGGCTCCAACGGCGAGATCGCGGCAGCGGCGGTCGCGAAATCGCCGGCCGACGGCTACACGATCCTGTTCTCGTCCAATGGACCGGTGACGGTGTCGCCGGCGCTGGGGCGCAAGCTGCCCTACGACCCGGCGGCCGAGCTCACCGCCATCATGCCCATCGGCATCAGCCCGATGCTGCTGGTGGTGCGGCCCGACCTGCCGGCCAAGGACGTGAAAGAGGTCATCGCGCTGGCCAAGGCGCGACCGGGCAAGCTCAACGGCGCCTCGGCCGGCACCGGCGGCATGACGCATCTTGGCCTGGAGCTCTTCAAGTCGATGGCCGGCCTCGACATCGTGCATGTGCCCTACAAGGGCGGCGGGCCGGCGATGACCGACCTGATGGCAGGCCAGGTCGACATTTATTTCGGTGGCGTACCCACGGCGCTGCCGCATGCGCGCTCCGGCAAGCCGCGCGGGCTCGCGGTGACCAGCCTCACGCGTCTCGCCGGGGCGCCCGACATCCCGACATTGAACGAGAGCGGGCTGAGCGGCTTCGACGCCGGCATCTGGTATGGCGTGTTCGGACCGCCGAACCTGCCGGCGCCGGTACTGGCGAAGCTGCGGGCGGCGTTCACGACCGCCATGGCCGATGCCGACGTGAAGCGCTACTTCGTCGAGAACGCCGTCGACTCGCTGCCGACCACGCCCGAGCGCTTCGCCCAGTTCGCGGCCCAGGACTTCATCAAGTGGCAGGACCTCGCCAAGCGCGCCAATATCACGGCTGAATGAGTCACTGTTCCCCCGGGGACAGCCGCGTCCGCTCGATCCATGCTTTGAAAGCACCATGACCGACGCCGCCATCAGCCGCTCCAGCGCCGTTCCGCAAGCCGCCGCGATCTATCTCGCGATCGTGCAGTTCTTCTTCGCCATCGGCTGGTCGGTCTACGTGATCTTCCTGCCCAAGCTGCTCGAGCAGGCTGGCCTGCCCAAGACCATCGCCATCTGGATCCTCGCCGCCGACCAGGTCGCCTTCATGCTGTCCGACCTGATCATCGGCGTGTGGATCGATCGCGTGCGCACGACCTTGCGCCGGCTGGGCCCGACGATCGCGGCCCTGACGGCGATCTCATGCCTGGCCTTCCTGCTGATGCCGCAGGTGGTGCGGCTGGGGAAGGGCACGGCCGAGGTGGCGCTGATCGTCGCGCTGCTGGTGTGGACGACGACGTCCTCGGCGCTGCGCGTGCCGCCGCTGGTGATCCTCGGCAATCACACCGCCAAGCCGCGCCTGCCGCTGGTGCTGGCGCTGAACCTCAGCGGCCTGGCGCTGGGCGGCGCGATCTCGCCTTATCTCGGCGTAGTGCTGCGCGACATGGATCCGCGGCTGCCGTTCGCGATCTCCAGCATCGTGCTGCTGGCGACGACCGCCGGCCTGGTCTGGGTCGAGCGCGCGCTGGCGCGATCGCCGGATGCACCATCATCGGACACGCCGACGGCGCCGGTGCACGGCTCGGGTGGCGCGATGCTGTTCTTCATCGCCATGGCGATCGCCGCACTGGGCTTTCAGCTGCACTTCTTCGTCAACTCGGCGCCGAACTACCTGCGCTTCGCCAAGCCCGGCGACCTCGACATGCTGATGCCGGTGTTCTGGATCGGCTTCAACATCGGGATGTTCCCCGCGGGCTCGTTCACCAAGCGCTTCGGCACCCTGCACGTGATGGCACTGGCCGCGGTGCTCGGCGTCGTCGGCATCGCCGGCAGCATCCTGGCGACCAACCTCTCGATGCTGATCGCCGCGCAGTTCATCGCCGGATGCGCCTGGGGCGCGGTGTTCGTCTCGGCTTTCTCCGCCGCCTCGTCGCTGGGCTCGCCCGGCCGTGTCGGCATCGCCATGGCGATCCTGTGGGCCGTGCTGGCGCTGGCGACGCTGGGCCGCATGATGATGGTCGGCGGCGGCGTCACGCGCATGCCCGACATGGGCGCGGTCATCGCCTGGGGGCCGGCGGTCGCTTGGCTGTTCGGTGGCCTGACCCTGGCGCAGGCGGCCCGGGTGCTGCGCGCGCGGGCCTGATCCTTACTGCCGCCAGTCGATGCCCTTGCCTTCAATCTGGCGCAGCGCGGCGTTCCAATAGGTCAGGCCGTAGTCGGGGTGGGCGCGCATCTGCCGCGCGCGTTCGCCGTACTGGCGGATGACGTCGGGCTCGATCGGCGCCGGCTCCTCGTCGAGCCCGCGGGCGATCACCTCGACCTCGCAGGCGCGCTCCAGCATGTACATGCGGCGCAGCGCACCGGGGATGGTGGCGCCGACGGTGAGCAGGCCGTGGTTGCGCAGCACCACCGAGTTGCCGTGCTGGCAGGTCACGCCCAGCGACTCGCATTCCTCGACCGAGGTCGGCATGCCGTACTCGTGGTAGACGAGGTCGTCGTAGATCGACAGCGTGTCCTGGCTGATCGGCCGCAGGCCCTGCTTCAGCACCGACACGCCGGTGCCGGCGCGGGTGTGGGTGTGCATGACGCAATTGGCGTCGGGCCGCGCCTTGTAGACGCCGCTATGGATGGTGAAGCCGGCGGCGTTGAAGCGGCCGTCCTTGGCGTAGACGTTGCCGTCGAGATCCATCTTCACCAGGCTCGAGGCGGTGATCTCGTGGAACAGGTCGCCGTAGTTGTTGATCAGGAAGCACTTGGGCTCGCCGGGGATGCGCGCCGTCATGTGCGTATCGATCGTGTCGGTCCAGTTGTACATGTCGCTGATGCGATAGAGCGCCGCGAGGTCGCAGCGCGCCTGCCACTCGGCGTCGCTCATGTCGGCGCGGGTCTGCTGGATGACCGTGTCCATCGAACACTCCCTTTGATCGGGGAAGATTGTCACCGGAGCCTGCAAATGGCGAGCCATGTTCACCGCAGTGCAGGCATGACCTCACGGGCGAACAACCCGACCGAGCGGGCCGATTCCTCGAACGACAGATCGCCGAAGGCCATGCGGCACAGGCAGTAATTGATGCCCGCCGTGTCGTTGTCACGGCGCATGCGGTCGCGGACCGTCGCGGGCGAGCCGGCGACGATATAACCGCCCGCCAGAGCCTCCTCGAAGGCCGCTGGGATCATCTGCCGCGGCAGGCCGACGCCGTGGGCGCGCCACAGATGGATCAGCGCGTCGTACCACAGCAGGAAGCCGCGCTTGGCGATCGCCTGGGCCTCGCGGTCGCTATCGGCGACGAAGATGTGACGGCTGATGCCCAGGCGCGGCAGGTCCTTCAGGTCGCGCCCCGCCGCCTGCCAGACGGCGCGGTACTTGTCGGTGAAGCCGCGCACGGAGGTCGGGTTCATGCCGATGACAGCGTTGATGCCGTCCTTGGCCAGCCGCTCGGCGTGGTCGAAGCTGTTGGCGCCGTACCACAGGGGCGGGTGCGGGCGCTGCACGGGATGCAGCTCCATCGGCACGTCCTTGTAGGTGAAGTATTGGCCCTCGTAGCTCAGCGACGGCGTGGTCAGGCCCTTGAGGATCACCGCATAGGCTTCGGCGAAACGCTGCGGGCCGGTCGCGGGGTCGACGCCGTAGTAGCCGACCTCGTAAGGGCTGATGCCGCGACCGATGCCCAGCTCGAGGCGGCCGTTGCTGAGCTGGTCGAGCATGCAGATCTCGTCGATCAGCCGCAGCGGGTGATAGAGGTTGAGCGTGTAGACCAGCGGACCGAAGCGCAGCGTCGTGGTGCGTTGTGCGACAGCGGCGAGGAAGACGCTGGGCGAGGGCGCCATGCCCAGCGGTGTCGCGTGGTGCTCGGCGACGTGATAGGCGCGGAAGCCTGATTTTTCGTAGAGCTCGATCAGCTTCAGCCGGCTCTCGAACTGCGCGCCCAGCGAGCCGCCGGCGCGGTCCATGTGATCGAAGACGCCGAACTCCATCACGCGTTTCCTTCCCGTCCTTCTTGGGCCGGGAGACTGCCCGTTCGTGGCCGTACGGGCAACGCCTAGGGTGTGATCGGCAGAACGCCCGCGGCCGGCCTCAGATCGTAGAGCCCGATCGGCTGGCGGCGATCCTGCCAGGGGTCGAGTCCGCGCCACAGCGACGGCTCAACGCGCGTGCCGTTGGCGCGCACCCAGGCGATGAAGCCGCGCCGGCGATCCTCGTCGCCCGTGCCCAGCCCGAAGCTCCCCTGGCCGCTCAGCACGACGAAGCGCACCTCGCCACGCTTGATCATCTTGGCCAGCTCATCCTGCGTGAGGATCGGATCGGTGCCCATGAAGCCGCCAAAGGCCATCACCGGCAGGCCCGTGCGCACGATCACCGGCGCGGCCAGTCGCGCGTTGGGCGTAGCGAGCGCAAACCGCTCGCCGCGATGATTGGCTTCGAGGAAGGCCAGCAGGCGTGGATCGTCGGTGGCCACCGGAAAGCGCGTGGCGCCCGTGTTGCGCGTGCGGTCGAAGGGCTCGACGACGCGGCCCAGACTCGCCGAGGGCAGCATGACGTTGCCGGTCGACAGCGCCGAGCTCACCGCCCAGGCGGCTGGCAGTATCAACAGCCCGGCGAAAGCCCAGCGCGAGATACGCAACGATGCCAGCACCGTGCCGATGGCGAGCGCCCCCAGCAGCAGGGTGGGCACATCGTCGATGCGCCACTTCGCGAGATCGACGCCGATGTAGGCCTGCCAGGCAGCGGTGGCGACGATCGCAAGCGGCAGCGCCCAACGCTGCGATGCCGACCACACGGACACGAGGCCGATCGCGGCCAGCGCCGCCACGGGAGGTCCAAGCACCGCAAGGTAATAGGCGTGGAAGATGCCGCCGGCGGCGCTGAAGACGATGCCGTAGGTCAACGCCCAGCCGCCGTACAGCAGCAGCGACGCGTGATCGCGTGCCAGTGGCCATGCCAGCTTGGTCCGTCGTGCCGCGAAGACGGCGCCGATCGCCGCCAGCGGCAGCAGCCAGGCGAATTGACCGGCGAGATGGCGATCGGCCAGACGCAACGGTCCCACCGGCACCGTGTCGGATACGCGCCAGCCCATCCTTTGCGCGGGCGTCGGCTGCGTGACGCTGGGCTCCGTCGCCGGTGGCGGTCGCGGCGTGCGGCGCGTCAGGCGCACGAAGCGCTCGATGCCGTTGTGGCCGACGACCAGCTCGACCATCGAGTTGGCATGGCTGCTGCCGGCATAGGGGCGCTGCTCGTTGGGCACGAGATCGAAGATCACCACCCAGGACAGCGATACGACGATCAGCGCCACGCCACTCACCGCGAGGTGCGCGATGCGGCGCCAGAACGGCACCGGTGCGGCGGCGAAGTAGGTCAGTGCCAGGATCGGCACGATGCCCAGCGCCACGAGCATCTTCACGTTGAAGGCGATTCCTGCCAGCGCCATCGCGCCCGATATGCGCCCAGCACTCGGCCGTTCGATCGCGTTCAGTGTGGCCCAGGCGGCCAGCACCAGGAACAGCACCAGCGCGCTGTCGGTGTTGTTGCTGCGGTCGATGGCGACGGCGACAGGCATCAACGCCAGGAACAAAGCCGCCAGCAGGCCGGCCGCTTCGCCGAAATGCCGGCGCACGAGGTGGCGCAGGACGGCGACCGCCAGCAAGCCCTCGACCACCTGCGGCAGCAGCAGGCTCAGGCCGCTATAGCCGAAGACCCACGCGCTTGCGGCCTGGATCCAGAACGCCACCGGCGGCTTGTCGAGGGTGACGAAGCCCGCCGGATCGAAGCTGTTGAAGAAGAACAGGTGCCAGCTCTCCAGCATGCTGCGCACGCCGGCCGCGTAGTATTCGGTGCCGAAGCCATTCTCATCCAGCCGCCAGACGCGCAGGAAGGCGCCCAGCAGCAGGGTCGCGATGAAGGCTGGAGTGTTGAACCGCACGCTCGACGCATCGCCCAGATGTTGCGTCGCGCCAAGCTTTGTCGTGTATCAGTATGTGTTCGCGGCTGAAGGCAAGCTGACTACAGCTTGCGCTTCTTGCTGCTGATCACGCCCGAGGCGATGCCGTGCCACTCGAGCTTGCCGACCAGGCGGCTGTGCTCGATCTTGGGGCAGCGGTTCATCACCACGCGCAGGCCGGCATCCTCGGCGCGCTTCGCCGCGTCATCATTGCGGATGGTGAGCTGCATCCAGATCACCTTGGCGCCGTGCTTGATGGCGTCGTCGGTAATCGGCCCGGCGGCTGCGCTGTTGCGGAAGATGTCGACCATGTCGACCTTCTCCGGCAGCTCCTCGAGCGAGGCATAGGTCTTCTGGCCGAGGATCTCCTGGCCGGCGGCCGAGGGATTCACCGGATAGACGCGGTAGCCCTGGTCGAGCAGGTACTTCATGGCGAAGTAGCTCGGCCGGTTCCAGTTGGCCGACGCGCCCACCATGGCGATGCTTTTGACGTCGCGCAGCACCTGGCGCATGTAGGAATCGGGGTAATGGTCGTGGTCGACGGACATGGGTCGACTATACGGCCCCCGTCATTCCAAAACGACCCCCGTCATTCCGAGCGTAGCGAGTAATCTCCTCGAAACGGGACTCCATCGCCAAGAGATTCCTCGCTACGCTCGGCATGACGGTGAATCCGGGAGCGAAACGAGTGGCCCAGCCTTTGTTGTTCACGCCGATCCAGTTGCGCGACGTGACCTTGAAGAACCGCGTCGTCGTGGCGCCGATGCACCAGTATGCCGCCAAGGAAGGCTTCGCCACCGACTGGCACCTGATGAACGCCGGCCGCTATGCCGCGGGCGGCGCCGGGCTGGTGATCATGGAGTCGACCAAGGTCGAGCGGCGCGGCTGCGGTACCGTGGGCGATCTTGGCCTGTGGGACGACACATTCATTCCAGGCGTGCGGCGCTGCGTGGAGTTCATCAAGCAGAACGGCGCGGTGCCCGGCATCCAGCTCGGCCACTCCGGCCGCAAGGCGCGCCGTTGGCGGCCATGGGAGGGCGGCGCGCCGCTGCTCGATCCCAAGGCGCCGGAAGTCTTCGACTGGGAAGGCTGGGAGCTGGTGTCGTCGAGCGCGGAGAATTCGCCGGCCACCGACCCGACACCGCGTGCGCTGTCACGCGACGAGATCCCCGAGGTGATCGAACGCTGGGGCCAGGCGGCACGACGCGCGCACGAGGCGGGCTTCGAGGTGCTCGACGTGCATGGCGCGCACGGCTACCTGATCCATCAGTTCCTCTCGCCGTTCTCCAACAAGCGCAACGACGAGTACGGCGGCTCCGAGCTGAACCGCATGCGCTTCTGCGTCGAGGTGATCGAGTCGGTGCGCGCGCATTGGCCGGCGCACAAGCCGCTGTTCCTCAGGCTCTCGGTCGAGGACGATTCCGGCTGGGGTCCGGCGCAGAGCGTCGAGCTTGCCAAGCTGGTCAAGCCCAAGGGCGTCGACGTGATCGACTGCAGCTCCGGCGGCATGCGCGGCAGCCCTGTCGTCAGTGCCGGGCCGGTGACCTACGGCTACCAGGTGCCCTATGCCGAGACCCTGCGCCGCGACGCCGGCATCATGAGCATGGCGGTGGGCCTGATCGTGCACGCCGACCAGGCCGAGACGATCCTCCAGGAGGGCAGGGCCGACCTGATCGCCCTGGCCCGCGAGTTGCTCTACAACCCGAACTGGCCGATGGACGCAGCGCGCAAGCTGGGCGTCGAGCAGGATTTCGGCAGCGTGCCGTCGGCTCAGGGCTATTGGCTCGGCAAGCGTGCGCAGTCTGTGAAGACTGTCACACCATCGACGTATGGCCGGGGCATAAGCGACGCGGCGGATTGAGGGGAGAAGCGCCATGATCGCAGGATGGCCTCCGGCGCTGCAGCGCCAGTTGCAGGTTCTCGTGACCCAATTCCTCGCCGGTGGTGACGCCTGGATCGGCGTCGCCGGTCTCATGGCCATGACCGGCGGTGGTTCGTTCCCCTACACGATGCGCCTGGGCGGCCATGCCGAACCCCTGGGTGGACGCCCCCAATCGCAGGCCTTCGTCTGGATGCAGGGCAGCGAACCCGAGCTGTGGGTCGATCCGCGCGACAAGAACTACCGTGACCTGTTCGACGAATTCGCGCGCACACGGCTCAGCATGAGCGGCCGTCCCACCGGTACCGACTGGAACATCGATCACGTCTTCCCCAAGGCGGCCGGCGCGCTTGACGGTCTTTCGCATGTGCGCGCGATGGCGATCGGCGCGCCCGGCAACCAGGCACTGGGCCGCACGATCGAGAAGGCGATGAAGCAGCGTGCCGACGACACGCCCGGCCGCAAGCGCGTGCGCCACGCCACCTGGATGACCATCGGCAAGGCGGCGGGCTTCACCGGCTGGGACAGCCTCCCGGACTCGGCGTCGGCCGCCGGCAACGCCGCCGGCGTGAGCGCGCTGTTCATCCATCTCGCGACGCTCGGCATCAGGCCGCCGATCGGCGCGCTGGAGCAGAGTCTCACCGCCCACACGCTGACACGGATCCGCTAGACCGTGATTCGCGGGCGCACGAAGTAGGACATCAACCCGGGATCTCGGGATCGACCAGGGCTGCGAGCTGGTTGAGCGTATCCTGCCAGCCGAGATAGCAGGCCTCGGCGGGGATCACGTCGGGCACGCCTTCCTGCACGATGTGCATCTCGGTGCCACACGAGACCTTCTTCAGGTCGATGGTGACGCGAAGCTCGCCGGGCAGGTTCGGATCGTCGAACTTGTCGGTGTAGCGCAGGCGCTCGTTCGGCTTGAGCTCGATGTACTCGCCGCCGAAGGAGTGGCTGCCGCCGCCGCTGAAGTTGGTGAAGGTCATGCGGAACTTGCCGCCGACCTTGGCGTCCATCTCGTGGACGGTGCAGGTGAAGCCGTTGGGCGGCAGGAACTTGGCGTTCGCGGCCGGGTCGAGGAAGGCGCGATAGACGCGCTCCGGCGGGGCCTTCAGGACGCGATGCAGGCGGATGGTGCTGGGCATGACTAGACTCCTCTGTGACGCTTGGCAGACGGGGCGGGGAACAGACTCAGGAGATAGCGTTTGAGATGCGCGAGGTTCTGGCGCGCGACCTCGGCGTCCTGCTTGACCTTGGCGAAGACGAACGAGCCCTGCAGGACGGCCTGGATGAAGTAGCCGACGCTCTCGGCGCTCCACGCCGCCTTCGGCGCGTGCAGGCGCTTGGCCGCTTCGAGATCGCGCGTCAGGCCGGCGATGTGCGTCGACATGCCGAGGTCGCAGGCTTCGCGCACCTGGGGATGCGTGGCATAGGTCTCCTGCACCAAGGTGCCGAGGAAGCAGGTGAACTCGGGGATCTCGCGGTCGAGGATCGCGATGCGCAGATCGACATAGCCCAGCACGCGCTGCAGCGGATCGTCGAGCTTGCGGTAGTCGGCCGACGCGAACACCGCCTCGGTCCACTGGTTCCAGTGCGCGACGGCGCCCAGCACCAGCTCTTCCTTGCTCTTGAAGTGGTGGAAGAAGCTGCCCTTGGTCACGCCCGCCTCGGCGCAGATGTCGTCCACCGTGGTGGCGGTGTAGCCCTTGGCGCGGATCACGGTCGATCCAGCCTCGAGCAGGCGGGTGCGGGACAAAGGAGCGGTGGCGGTCGTCATGTCGACAGGTCCATACCGTTTGGTATGGCACTTACATACCGACTAGTCGGTATGGACGCAAGCACTATTTTGCCCGAGGCAAGAGCACGCTCGTTTTCAGGTAGTTAGCGTCCCGGCCAGTCGGGCTGCGGCTTCTTCTGCACGAAGGCGTCGATGCCGAGCTTGGCGTCCTCGCGCATCATGCCGCCGGCCATCGCTGAGCTGGCATAGGCGTAGGCCTGCTCGAGATCCATCGCCATGTGCTTGTGGAACAGCGCTTTGCCCTGCGACAGCACCAGCGGGCTCTTCGAAGCGATGTGCTGCGCCAGCTCCATCGCGGAGCTGTCGAGCTCAGCCTCCGGCATCACGCGCGAGAGCAGGCCGTCGCGCAACGCGGTCTCGGCGCTCACCGGCTCGCCGGTGAAGAGCATGTCGAGCGCGCGCTTGCTGCCCACGTTGCGGCCCAGCGGCACCGAGGGCGTGCCGCAGAACAGGCCGATATGCACGCCGGGGGTCGCGAACTTCGCCTCCGAAGACGCGATCGCGAGATCGCACTGCGCCACCAGCTGGCAGCCGGCCGCCGTGGCGATGCCGCGCACCTTGGCGATCACCGGCTGCTTCAGCCGCGCGATCTTCAGCATCATCGCGCTGCAGCGGCTCATCAGGTCGTAGTGGAAGGCGTAGTCCTCGCTCGAGCGCACCTCGCGCAGATCGTGGCCGGCGCAGAAGGCGCGGCCATTGGCCTGAATCATCACGACACGGATCGCATCGTCGGCATTGAGGCGATCGAACTCCTGGTCGAGCGCGACGATCAGTTCCGACGACAGCGCGTTCATCGCCTTGGGCCGATTGAGCGTCAGCACGGCGACGCGGCCGTGGTCCTCGCGCAGCAGCACGGGCTCGTTGGCGGTTGCGGGATCGGGCATCGCTGCATCCACTGGTTCTGCGCCCACGCGGGCGATAGGCTTCATGCTGCGGAGTCTAGCCGTTTCGGCTGGACGGATCGACCTTGCATGTCCCGACGCATCGACAAATCCTGGCTGGTCTTCGCCAGCATCGAGAACCCGCAGCACGATCGCTGCGTCGACTTGTTCCGCCGGCCCGACGGCACCTACGGCTTCGAGGAGTTCCGTCGCGATCCCGAAGACGCCGGCGGCTGGACGCCGATGCGGTACTATTCGGGCGGCGTTCACGCCACCGCGCTGGACGCCTTCGACGCAGCGGTCAAGGCAGTCGCGTGGCTCGCCGAGGAGAATCAGCGCCGACCCTCGCTG
The DNA here is from genome assembly GCA_019239835.1 of Alphaproteobacteria bacterium. GTDB lineage: Bacteria > Pseudomonadota > Alphaproteobacteria > Reyranellales > Reyranellaceae > JAFAZJ01. Next base: position 29,675 of record JAFAZJ010000108.1, read on the forward strand.
CGCGCGCAATCGACCGCGGCCTAGGGTAGGGTCCGCGCCATGCCTGTGCTCATGGACGCATCCCAGCTCGAAGCCTTCCTGCGCGACGAATTTCCCGAAGCGCAGGCCAACGTCACGGTGAAGGTCGACGCGGTCGGCGAGGGGCGCATCACGGTGCGCGCCCTGGTCGATCAGCGGCATCTGCGGCCCGGCAATATCGTGTCCGGCCCAACGCTGATGTGGCTGGCCGATTGCGGCACTTACCTGCTGATCCTGTCGCAGATCGGCAAGGTGGCGCAGGCCGTCACCACCAACCTCAACATCAACTTCCTGCGCCCGGGCATGGCGGGCAGGGACCTGATCGGTGAAGCACGGGTCCTGAAGATGGGGCAGCGCCTCGTTGTGGCCGAGATGACGATCTATTCCGAGGGCCTGGCCGAGCCGATCGCGCACGTGACGCTGACCTACTCGATCCCGCCCCGCGCCAAAGATGGGGTAAAATAATACCGTGTTTACAGATGATTGATTTTATTGAGTAAATTTAGCACCAACTGCGGTCGTGCGCTTGACTCGGTCCAACACCTCACGTATCTCCGCGCACCGTTTTAGCGGATTGGACCGATGAAGACCTTCAACCTGAAGCCCGCCGAGGTGGAGAAGAAGTGGGTGTTGATCGACGCCGACGGCCTCGTGCTGGGCCGTCTCGCGACGATCATCGCCACGCGCCTGCGCGGCAAGCACCTCGCCACCTACACGCCGCACGTCGATTGCGGCGACAACATCATCGTCATCAACGCCGAGAAGGTGCGCCTGACCGGCAACAAGGTGTCGGACAAGGTGTTCCACTGGCACACCGGCTATCCGGGCGGCATCAAGCAGGCGACGATCGCCCAGCGTCTCGGCGGCAAGCACCCCGAGTCGGTGATCGAGAAGGCGGTCGAGCGCATGATCACGCGCGGGCCGCTGCAGCGTAAGCAGATGAAGAACCTCAAGGTGTACGCCGGCGCGAGCCATCCGCACGAGGCGCAGCAGCCCGTGAAGCTCGACGTCGCCGCGATGAACCGCAAGAACTCGAGGATCGGCTAACCATGGCCATCGAACCAACCACCGCTCCGACCTCCGGCCTGCGCAAGTCGGCCGCCAACATCGTCGCCAGCATGTCCGGCGCCGAGGTGCAGCCGCGCGGCAAGGAAATCGACGCGCAGGGTCGTTCCTACGCCACCGGCCGGCGCAAGAACGCCGTCGCGCGCGTCTGGATCAAGCCGGGCTCCGGCAAGATCACCGTCAACGGCCAGGACCAGACGGTGTACTTCGCACGCCCGACCCAGCGCATGATGATCCAGCAGCCGTTCCAGGTCGCCGATCGCGTCGATCAGTTCGACGTCATCGCCACCGTCGTCGGCGGCGGCCTGTCGGGCCAGGCTGGCGCGGTGCGCCACGGCATCTCGCAGGCGCTGACGCTCTACGAGCCTGACCTACGTCCGCCGCTGAAGCAGGGCGGCTTCCTCACCCGCGACTCCCGCGTGGTCGAGCGCAAGAAGTACGGCCGCGCCGGCGCCCGCCGCCGCTTCCAGTTCTCCAAGCGCTGATCGATCTCAGCCTCGGATTGCGAAAGGGCGCCGCAAGGCGCCCTTTCTTTTCATTGATCTGTCATCCCGAGCGCAGCGAGGGATCTAGGGCTGCTACTGGATCCCTCGCTGCGCTCGGGATGACAGAGGTGATGGTCAGTCCATGAAGCCTTCGAGGAAATCGATCACGCTCGCCTTGAACAGCGGGTGGGCGATGATCGAGAAGTGGTCGCAGCCGGGGATGCTCACCGCTTTCGCGCCGGGGATCGCATGCGCCAGCGTGCGCGGATTGCCGGCGAGCTCGTCGTGCGAGCCGGCGACGATCAGCGTCGCGAGATCGAGCTTGCCGAGCGCCGCGCGATCGATCGGGAAGCGGGGGCCGCGTGAGCAGGCTGCGAGGGCGAGGCGATCCTCGCCTTGCTCGTCGGCGAACTGCCGGAACGAGCGGCGCATCGGATCGGGGATCGTCGCCGGATCCTCGGCCTCCATTGCCTCGGCCATGCTGTCGTCGCGCGGTGAGTCTTCCAGCAGCTTGCCGCCGATGCCGCCCAGGATCAGGTCGCCGAAGCGCTCAGGCCACAGCAGGCCGGCGGTGAGGCTGAGATGCGAGCCCATCGAGAAGCCCAGCAGATTGGCGCGGGCGAAGCCGACATGGTCCATCAGGGCGACGATGTCGTGCGCCATCACCTTGCGGTCGTAAGCGGCGGGATCGTGCGGCTTGGCGCTCTGGCCGTGGCCGCGGGCGTCGATGGCTACGCCGCGGAAGCCCTTGGTGGCGAAGGCGTCATACCAGCCCATGCGCTTCCAGCCCTCGGCCTTGTTCGAACTGAAGCCGTGCACCAGCACGATGCGGCGCTTGGCGTCGGGGCCGCCGAACTCGTCATAGGCGATGGCGTGGCCGTCGGACTCGAACTGCGGCATCGAACGTTCCCTCGCGCTTTGCTTGGCGGGGATTGTCGCGGCAGGTCGGCGGGACGCGCAAACGAAAACGGCGCTGGTGAGCCTCCAGCGCCGTCTCAGGTATTGCGAAGCGGAAGGTCTACGCCGCCAGACCCAGCATCAGGCCGAGGTTCTGCACGGCGGCGCCCGAGGCGCCCTTGCCGAGATTGTCGAGCCGCGCGGTCAGGATCACCTGGCCATGCTTCTCGTTGGCGTAGACGCGCAGCTCCATCTTGTCGGTATCGTTGAGCGCTTCCGGCTCGAGGCGGTCGACCGCCTTGTCGCCGAAATCCACCGGCACGACGCTGATGCGGTCGCTGCCCTTGTACCAGTCGGCCAGCACGGCGTGCAGGTCGGCGGCCTTGGGCGACTTGCTCAGCGTGTCGAGATGCAGCGGCACGTTGACGATCATGCCCTGGCGATAGTTGCCCACCTGCGGCACGAAGATCGGCCGGCGCGACAGCCCGGAGTAGAGCTGCAGTTCCGGCACGTGCTTGTGCTCCATGCGCAGGCCGTAGACCTCGAAATGCGGCGCGGTGCCGTTCTCGAAGGCCTGGATCATCGACTTGCCGCCGCCGCTGTAGCCGCTGACGGCATGCACGACGATCGGGTAGTCGCGCGCGATGAAGCCGCTGTCGACCAGTGGGCGTATCAGGGCGATGCCGCCCGTCGGGTAGCAACCCGGATTGCTGACCTTGCGCGCGACGCGGATCTTTTCCGCCTGCCCGCGGGTCAGCTCGGGAAAGCCGAACGCCCAATCCGGCGCGACGCGATACGCGGTGCTGGCGTCGAGGATGCGTGGGCTCTTGTCGCCCAGCGAATCGGCGAGCGCCACCGACTCCTTCGCGGCGTCGTCAGGCAGGCAGAGGATGACGACGTCGACATCCGACATCACGGCGCGACGTGCCTCGGGGTCCTTTCGTCGCTCGGCGGCCACGCTCACCATCTCGATGCCCGGCACCTGGAGCAGACGCTCGCGGATGCCAAGACCGGTGGTGCCGGCTTCGCCGTCGATGAAGACCTTGGGCATGTTCGCCGTGGTGGACATCACCTCTATCCTTTTGATGAACGGGACACGAACCACAGGCGGTTCGCGAGGCGATACATACGCCGAACAGCGCGGGAATCAAGAAGTTGCATGGCTCTGCTGCTTGACCGCTGTCACACGTCGGTCATGGTGTGTCGGCGAGAACACAGATGCGCAGGAGCGTGGAGTCGATGGCCGGCCTGATCATTCCTTTCAACAATTTCGTGCCGCGCGTCGATCCGAGCGCATTTATTGCGCCCAACGCCACCCTGATCGGCGATGTCGACATCGCCGCCAACGCCAGCATCTGGTTCACCTGCGTGCTGCGCGGCGACGGGCCGGGCATCAAGATCGGCGAGAACAGCAACATCCAGGACGGCACGGTGATCCACATCGCTTCGCGCGGCGTCGGCACGGTGGTCGGCAAGAACGTCTCGGTCGGCCATATGGCGCTCTTGCACGCCTGTACGATCGAAGACGACGCCTTTGTCGGCATGCACGCCACGGTGCTCGACAATTGCGTCGTCGAAAGCGGCGCGGTGGTCGCCGCCGGCGCGTTGGTGCCGCCCAACAAGGTGGTGAAGAAGGGCGAGCTGTGGGCCGGCAACCCGGCAACCAAGATGCGCGACATCGCCGAGAAGGACCTCGAGATGATCAAGCGCACCTGCGCCAACTACGTGAAGCTCAGCCGGCGTTATCTGAACGTTTGAGACGGCTGTCATCCCGAGCGCAGCGAGGGATCTTTCGTCATCATCAAGATCCCTCGCTGCGCTCGGGATGACAGGATGGAAAGGGGAGAACCACATGCGTCGCAACCTGCTGCGCCAGAAGCTCAACCGCGGCGAGCCGACGCTCGGCACGCACATCCTCTCGACCTGGCCGACCCTGGTCGAGCTGATCGGCCAGAGCGGGCAATACGACTATGTCGAGTTCACCGCCGAGTACGGCCCGTTCACCATGCACGACCTCGACAATCTCGGCCGCGCGCTTGAGGTGGCGGGTATCGGCGGCATGATGAAGGTCGAGCAGACGCAGTGGACGCACCAGACCATGCGCGCCATCGGCTCGGGGTTCCAGAGTATCCTCTTCGCCGACGTGCGCACGGTGGCCGACGCCGAGGCCTGCGTGAAGGCGGTGCGCGCCGAGTCGCCGCGTACCCGCGGGCTGGCCGGCGTGGGTATGCGCCGCGATGTCGGCACGATCCGCGAAGGCGGCACGCCGGCCTTCGTGAAGGCGCTCGACGACGTGGTCGTGGCGCTGATGATCGAGAAGCGCCAGTGCGTCGAGGATCTCGACAACGTGCTGTCGGTGCCGGGCATCGACATGGTGCAATTCGGTCCTGCCGACTTCGGCATGAGCATCGGCGTGCCCGGGCAGTGGGGCCACCCCGATGTCGTGAAGGCCGAACGCAAGACGATCGAGACGGCGCTGAAGAAGGGCATTCATCCCCGCGTCGAGCTGCGTGATCCGGCGCAGGCCGGGCGCTACCTCGAGATGGGTGTGAAGCATTTCTGTATCGGCTGGGACGTCACCATCCTGCACGCCTGGTGGAGCGAGAAGGGCGCCGAGATGCGCGGCCTGCTCTCTGGCAAGAAACCTGCACGGAAGACCAAGGCGAAAGGCGGCAATTACCGCTAGTCTCGCGCTGGAAGAGGGGAGTTCAGCATGGCGCCCGACAGTCTTTCGGCTTCGCCAGATGCGGCGTTCTGGGAACGCGCGCGGCGCCACCTGATTCGCTTCGGCGGCGACTTCCAGCCGATGGTCATCGATCGTGCGGCGGGCTCATACCTGTACGATTCGAGCGGCCGCGCCATCCTCGACTTCGCCTCGGGCCAGATGAGCGCGATCCTCGGCCACAGCCATCCCGAGATCGTCGCCACGGTGCGCCACTGGGTGGGCGAGCTCGATCATCTCTACAGCTCGATCCTCAGCCGCCCCGTGGTCGACCTTGCCGAGATGCTGGCGAAGCTGGCGCCGGGCAAGCTCGAGCGCGTGCTGCTGCTGAGCACCGGCGGCGAGTCCAACGACGCCGCGTTGCGCATGGCCAAGCTCGCGTCAGGCGGCTTCGAGATCGTCGGCCTGAGCCGCTCCTGGCACGGCGTCACTGGCGCGGCCTCTGCCGCTACCTACAACGCCTCGCGCCGCGGCTACGGGCCGTCGGCGCCCGGCTCATTGGTGATCCCGGCACCCGATCTCTATCGCCCCACCTTCGGCGGCAAGGGCACGACGGCGGAGACCTACGACTGGCGCGGCGAGCTCGACTACGCCTTCGAGCTGGTCGATCGCCAGAGCACCGGGGCGCTCGCCGCCGTGATCGCCGAGCCGATCCTGAGCTCGGGCGGCGTGATCGAGCCGCCGCTGGGCTACTTCAAGGCGTTGGAGGCGAAGGCCCGCGAGCGCGGCATGCTGCTGGTGTTCGACGAGGCGCAGACCGGGCTGGGTCGCACCGGCACGCTCTTCGCCTGCGAACGCGATGGCGTCGCGCCCGATCTGCTGACGTTGTCGAAGACGCTGGGCGCCGGCCTGCCGCTCGCCGCCGTGCTGGCGACGCCGGAGGTCGAGGAGCGCTGCCACGAACGGGGCTTTCTCTTCTACACCACGCATGCCAACGATCCGTTGCCGGCGGCCGTGGGTCTCAAGGTGCTGGAGATCATCCTGCGCGACAAGCTCACCGAGCGCGCGCGCAGCGCCGGCGTGCGGCTGCGGGACGGCCTCGAGAGCCTGATGCAGCGTCACGAGGTCGTCGGCGACGTGCGAGGCCGCGGCCTGCTGCTGGGCATGGAGCTGGTGAAGGATCGCCACTCGCGCGCGCCGGCGCCGGAACTGGCCGGCCAAGTGATGGCGCGCTGCCGCGAGCTGGGCATGAGCACATCGGTGATCCGCGGCGGGCTGGGCGTGTTCCGCATCGCACCGCCGATCACCATCACCGACGCCGAGATCGATCTCGGCCTGTCGATCTTCGATCAGGCACTGCGTGATTGTGCCGGACGCTGACGAACGAGACGTGCAACGGGGAGGATATCATCATGGCTGGCTTGTCGATTGGTACGCAGATTGGCACTGTTATCGATACGTCGGACCCGTCCGGCAGCGGGCGCGTGCGGGTTCGTATCCCTATGCTGTCGCAGGAGCTTATGGCGCTCGTCTGCACACCCTTTGGCAACATAGCCGGTGCTGGGCAGCCGAAGATCGCGGACCAGGTTGTCGTGACCTTCATCAGCGGCGACGTCCAATATCCCGTCGTGATCGGCAAGGTGAAAGGCTGAGCAGCTTCCAGCTCAAGGACCGCGGCGCAGCTCGAACGTGATGCGCCGGCCACCCTTGTCGAAGGTACCGGCGAGCGTCAACTGATCGCCGCTGACCGTGCCGGTGAGCTGCGCCGTGTTGGTGCGGCCCGAGCTGTTGTCCTGCGTGTCCATCTGGCCGGTGACGCGGCCGTCGCCGTCGACGGTGCCGTGGAAGCGGCCATTGCCCGCGTTGCCGCCCCAGCCTCCGGTGGCGACACCGCGATTGATCGACACGCGCACGGCCGGTACGCAGCGCGGTGTGGTTTCCTGCTGTGAGCCGGTGGTGCACATGCGGCCGTTGAAGACGCCATCGAACTTGGTCACCACCTCAGTCGGCGGCCTCGGCGTGGTCACGGCAGCCGGCGGCGGAGCCTGGGGCACTGTCCCGGCCTGTCGTGCGGCCGCGGCGTCGCGTGCTGCCTTGCGTTTGGCTTCCTCGGCCGCCAGTCGTTCGACCTCTGCCTTGATCCGATCCTGCTCGGCCTTCTGACGTTCGGCTTCGACGCGCGAGGTCTCGCGCTCGCCCTGCCACCAATAAAACCCGGCACCACCCAGCCCCAGCACCAGTGCTGCCGCAACAACCCAGGGCCAGCGGGCGCGCAAAGGTCCGGCGGAAGGTGCGGTTGGCTCGGAGCGCGGCAGAGGCCTCTCGCCGGCCTGTACGATGGTGAAGGTGCGGATAGCGCGGCCGAGATTCTTGAATTCGCGTGCACCCAGTTCCTGGAAGCCAAGGTTCAGCTTGCCGGTGATCTGGTCGTGGACGCTGCCCGACAAGCTGATGCCGCCCACCGGCGCCGCGGTCTGGATGCGGGCCGCGACGTTGACGCCATCGCCCAGCAGGTCCTCGCCGTGCACCAGCACGTCGCCGAGATTGATGCCGATGCGAAAGCGCATGCGGTCGTCCTCGGGCAGCGAGGTGTTGCGGCTCTCGACCGCCTGCTGAATCTCGGTCGCCGCGCGCACAGCCTCGACGGGGCTGGCGAACTCGCACAGGATGCTGTCGCCGCCGGTGTTGAAGATTCGCCCGCCATGCAAGCCGCTGACCGAGGCGAAGATCTCGCGATGGGCGCGGAGCAGGCGCAGCGCAAGCTCCTCGTCGCGTGCCATGTAGCGGCTGTAGCCGGCGACATCGGCGCACAGGATCGTCGTCAGCTTGCGCTGCGCTGTGTCGGCACTCTCGACGGACAAGGTCGGCCCCCGATCGGACGACCCAGCATAGCACGCCAGTGACTACTTCGGCTTTACCGTGATGGTCGGGATCGTCGTCACCTTGCCGCTGGCGACGCGCACGAACTCCGAGGTGATGCCGATGCTGCCGGTGATCAGCACCCACTTGCCGGCCTCGCGCTCGACGACGATCGAGTAGTCGCCCGGCGGCACCTTCTCGACGCTGAACGCGCCGTCCTTTGCGGTGCGCGTGGAGAAGGTCAGCGGCGCCTGGGTCGAGCACGGCGTATCGCCGGAGCGGAAGGTGGTGAAGCGGCTCAGGCGCACGTTGCAGAACTCGACGCGCACGTCGTCGAGCCCGGCGTTGTTGTCGCCCTCGAGCTTGCCCTTGATGCCGCCGGTCGGCTTGTCCTGCGGCGGTGGCAACGTCGCGGGCCCGGCGCCAGCCATCACCACGGTGCGCATGTCGTCGAACGGCACGTCGGAATTCGCGATGCGCCAGAACTTGCCGACGTTGTTCTCGACCACGCCCAGGCCCCAGCTGGTCGCCATCCACAGCCGTCCCCTGCCGTCGAAGGCGAGGTCGCGCGGCTTGATCTGCGGTTCCATGCCGCCGATCAGCGCCTTCTGCCAGGTGCCGCCGGAGAAGATGCGCAGGCCATCGATCACCGCGATCCAGGCCTTGCCGTCCTTGTCGACGGCGATGCCGGCGGGACCGGTCAGGCTCTCCTTGTGCGAGGTCCAGGCCGTGCCGTCATGCACGGACAGCCCGCCGCTGTGCACCAGCCAGATGCGGCCATCCTTGTCGACGGTGGCGTCGCTGAAACGAACGTGCTCGCTGGGCAGCGGTGGCGCCTCACCGAGCGGTTTCCATTCGCCACCCTCGTAACGCGCCAGGTTGCGACCGAGCACCACCCATACCGAGCCGTTGGGCTTGGTGACGAAGCGCTTCACGCCATCGAGGATGCCGTTGGCGACGTTGAGGGTGGAGTAGGGCGTGTCGCTCCACTGGCCGCCCTCGAACTTCGCGATGCCGTCCTTGTGGCCGATGAAGATCGCGCCCTTGGGATCGCAGCCCAGCGCGGTCATCGCCAGCTTGCCGTGACGGGCCGTCTTGGCCCAGTTGCCGCCACCCTCGCGGAACGCCACCTCGCTGCTGCTGGCGACCACCAGGCGCGAACCGCAGATCGCGACGTGGCGGATGAAGGTGAACGGCGCCTTGTCCTTGCCGTCGAGGCTGACGAAGTTGCCGCCGTCGACGCAGAAGGGCGCGGCCGAGCCGCTGCCGGGAATCACGCAGGCCGTATCGTTGGCCTTGGCCGTGCCCGCCATGGCGCAGAACGCAAAAGCCGTGGCCGCGATCGCAGCACGCAGGATCATGTCTGTCACTCCAGCGGATCAGGCGTCGGTCTTGACCTTGACGTAGCTGCCGGGTGCGTCCTCGATCGCCTTCAGACCACCGCCGCCGGGTACGCGTGCGGGAACCTTGGGACCGGATTGCGCCGACAGCCAGCGATCCCAGTCCGGCCACCACGAGCCCGGCGTCTCGGTCGCGCCGGCGCGCCATTCCTCGAGCGTCGCCGGGTAATTCGTCGTCGCCGCCTCGTTGATCCAGTACTGGTACTTCTTGGCACGCGGTGGATTGACCACGCCGGCGATGTGGCCGGAGCCCGCCAACATGAAGCGCAGCGGGCCGGAGAAGATCTTGGTGAGCTTGTAGACCGATGGCGCTGGCGCGATGTGGTCTTCCTTGCCGGCCTGGATGTAGCAGGGCACCGCGACCTTGCGCAGATCGATCGGCACGCCCGCGAGCGTGACGCCGCCCTGCTGCACCAGCAGGTTCTTGAGATACATATTGCGCAGATAATAACTGTGCATCGACGCCGGCAGGCGCGTGGCGTCGCTGTTCCAGAACAGCAGGTCGAACGGCATCGGCTCCTTGCCGAGCAGATAATTGTTCACGACGAATGACCAGATCAGGTCATTGCTGCGCAGCATATTGAACGTCGTCGCCATCTCGGCGCCGTCCATATAGCCACGCTGCTCGATCATTTTCTCGATGTTGGAGATCTGTTCCTCGTCGATGAAGACAGTCAGCTCGCCGGCGTCGGTGAAGTCGACTTGCGCGGTGAAGAACGTACAGTTCTGGATGCGCTTGTCGTTCTTTGCTGCGCAATAAGCCAGGGTCGCGGACATCAAGGTGCCGCCGATGCAGTAGCCGATGGTCGAGACTTCGCGCACACCGATTGCTTGTTCGATGGCGCCCAGTGCGGCGAGCGGGCCTTCGAGCATGTAGTCCTCGAAGCTCTTGCTGCGCAGGCGCGCGTCGGGATTGACCCAGGAGATCACGAACACCGTGTAGCCCTGGTCGACAGCCCACTTGATGAACGAGTTCTCGGGCTTCAGGTCGAGGATGTAGAACTTGTTGATCCACGGCGGCACGATCAGCAGCGGCCGCTCGTAGACCTCCGGCGTCGACGGCGCGTACTGCAGCAGCTGCATCATCTCGTTCTGGAACACCACCTTGCCGGGTGAGGTGGCGACGTTGCGGCCGACCTCGAAGCCGTCCATGTCGGTCTGGCGGATCGCCAGCCGGCCGTTGCCACGCTGCAGATCCTCGAGCACGTTGCGCAAACCCTTCACCAGGTTCTCGCCGCCGCTCTCCATCGTCGCCTTGAGCACCTGCGGGTTGGTGGCGACGAAGTTCGTGGGCGCCATGGCGTCGACGAACTGCTTCACGTGGAACTCGACCTTCTTGCGCGCGTGCTCGTCGAGACCGGTGGCCGCCTTGGGCAGGCCCATCATCCAGCGCGAGGCCAGCAGGTAGGATTGCTTGACGTGGTCGAAGATCGCCTCGTCGCGCCAGGCCGCGTCGTTGAAGCGCTTGTCGCCCTTGGGCGTCTCGATCACCGGCTCGGCGGGCTTGCCCATCATGCGGTCGGCCGTGGCCTGCCACAGCTTGGCGTAGTCCTGCCACAGCGCCATCTGCGCCTGCACCAGCTTCTCCGGATCGGCCATCAGCTTGGCGGTGAAGTCGAGGAAGGTGCCGGTGAGGTTCAGCGGATCGAGCGACTGCGCGTCAGGTGGTTGCTGGCCCTTTTGTCGTTCGGCGAAATCGCGCAGCACGTCCTGGCTGCGCTGGGCGATGTCCTGCCACAGCGCCTGCATGGCGGCGGCATCCGGTGCCTTGAACTGCGGCGACTGTGGATCGGCCATGGGGTTCCTCCAACGAACCTTTTTCCTTGCAGTTCATTGCCTTACGCGACGCCATTTGCGATAGTATGGCAATAACCGGCGCGCTGCCCACGCAAGCCTTCAAGCTGGCGCGGGAAAGGCGACCACCTTAATGAACCGCCTCGCGCGGCGTCAATTTGGGTGCCGGATGGGGTAACGATGCGGATGACGTCGGCATGCTGAAGTCGGGTGGAGCTTCCAAAGCGATGTTGCTGGCGCTTCTCGCCACCACCGCCCTGATCAGCTGCGACGAAAACGGTCTGCCGACTCCGCCGCCGGGCGCGACCCAAGGCACGCTTCCCGCCGACAAGCGCGTACCCACAGGCGGCATCGCCGTCGACCGCAGCAAGTCGCGCTACGACGACTCCGTCATCGCTGCCGACGAGACGCGCGGCGCGCAGGTCGGCGCGGTCGTGGCGGCGAGGCCGCCGGAGTCCGCGCCGACAACTGCTTCTGCACCGCCGCCGCCGCCGTCGACGCCATCACCTGCGCCAGTCGCCTCGGCACCGCCACCACCGCCGCCTGAACCGTCACCTGCTGTTGCATCGGCACCGCCGCCTCCGCCGCCGGCCGCGGCACCAGCTCCCGCGCCAGCGCCGGCAGTCGCCGCCGCGCCGCCGCCGCCGTCTACGCCGACTCCGAGCAAGCCGGGCACGACAGCCGACGATCTCAATCGCCGCTTCCTCACCGAGCTGAGCCGCGGCGGACAAGCACCGGCGGCGCCAGTCTCGACGGCGTCACCGCCGCCTGCGCCAGCCCCCGCGGTTGCATCAGCGCCGCCGCCACCGGCACCCGTGACCTCTGCGCCGCCGCCGCCGCCTGAACCAGCACCCGCTGTCGCGTCCGCACCGCCGCCACCGGCTCCAGCTCCTGCTCCCATGCCGGCGCCTGCAGTCGCCTCTGCACCGCCGCCGTCGCCAGCACCAGTGGCATCGGCGCCGCCACCGATGCCTGCGCCGACTCCGAGCAAGCCAGGCACGACAGCTGACGACCTCAACCGTCGCTTCCTCGCCAAGATCGATGCCGACCGCGCCGGGCAACCGGCGCCTGCACCGGCTCCCTCTGTCGCATCCGCGCCGCCGCCACCTGCGCCCGCGCCAGCACCCGCTATCGCCTCCGCGCCACCACCACCACCTGCGCCCGCGCCGGCTGTAGCGTCGGCACCGCCACCTCCGCCACCCGCTGCAGCGCCGGCGCCTGCGGTTGCCAGCGCTCCACCGCCGCCGCCGTCGGTGCCTGTGGTATCGGCGCCGCCGTCGACCGGCCCGGCTCCCAGCAAGCCAGGCACGACGGCCGACGATCTCAACCGCCGTTTCCTCGCCCAGATCAAGGGCGACAGCGCCAATCCAGCGGCGCCTGCGCCGGTTGCATCGCCTGCGCCCGCGCCGGCGCCTGCTGTTGCCTCCGCGCCGCCACCGGCACCGCCACCACCGGCGCCTGCTGTTGCCTCTGCGCCGCCGCCACCACCTCCGGCGCCAGCACCTGCTGTTGCATCGGCACCGCCATCTCCGCCGCCTGCGGCGGCTCCAGCTCCAGCGCCTACGGTCGCCAGCGCTCCACCCCCGCCACCGCCGGTACCTGTGGTATCGCCGACGTCGACCGGTCCGGCTCCCAGCAAGCCAGGCACGACGGCCGACGATCTCAACCGCCGCTTCCTCGCTCAGCTCAAGGGCGACAGCGCTAATCCAGTGGCGCCTGCGCCTGCGCCGGCACCTGCTGTTGCATCCGCGCCTCCGCCTGAGCCAATTCCGGGGCCGACTCCGGTCCGCACACCCGCGCCTGCAGTCGCCAGCGCGCCGCCGGCGCCGGTACCGATGGCACCTCCGACACCTGCGCCAGCACCTGCTGTCGCGTCCGCGGCGCCCCCGCCATCGCCACCAGTTCCGACGCCAGCTCCGGTGCGTTCTGCCGCGCCCGCAGTGACCAGTGCACCGGCACCAGTCCCGGTCCCGCCACCTGCGCCCGCGCCGGCACCTGCTGTCACGTCTGCACCGATGCCTGCGCCGGCACCCGCACCTGTCGCTACGTCAGCGCCACCGTCACCGCCGCCGCCGGTACCTGCACCAGCCGTTGTGGCCGCGCCGCCGCCGGCCGGCCCGATTCCGGGGGTGCTGCCCAGCATACCGCCGACGGCGTATACTGGCGGTCCGCTGCAGATCGCGGTGATCCAGTTCAATCAGGGCTCGTCGGGGCTGGATGGCGAGGATCTCGCCGTGATCCACGACGTCGCGCAAATCCACAGGCGCAACGGCGGCACGGTGCTGGTCTATGCCCATGCCATGCAGGACGTGTATGGCGCCAGCGTGCAGCGCCTGAAGACCGGGAACCTCGACGTTTCGATCAGGCGCGGCACCGCCATCGTCAATGCGCTGATCCGCGCCGGCGTGCCCAAGGACGCGATCATCATGGAAGCGCTCAGCGACGAGGAGCCGATCTACACCACGGCCACCGCGCGGGGCGTCGCCGCGAACCGGCGAGCCGAGATCTTCTTCGACTTCTGACCGTCGGCCGGCGATACCAACAAGCGTAATGTCCGGCCCCCAAGCGGGCCGGATTTGCTATCAACCCCTCCAAGAAGCCTGACCCCGAGACCCGCCATGGACGACAGCGAATTCCACCGCCTCAAGCGCCTGCCGCCCTACGTGTTCGCCGAAGTGAACGCGATGAAGGCGCGCGCACGCGGCGCTGGCCAGGACGTGATCGACCTGGGCATGGGCAATCCCGACCTGCCCACGCCGCCGCATATCGTCGCCAAGCTGGCCGAGGCCGCCGGCAACCCGCGCACCCATGGTTACTCCAACTCGCGCGGCATCCCGGGCCTGCGCCGCGCCCAGGCCGCGTACTACCAGCGCCGCTTCGGCGTCGAGCTTGATCCCGAAAGCGAGATCATCGTCACCATCGGCTCGAAGGAGGGGCTGGCCAACCTCGCGCAGGCGATCACCTCGCCGGGCGACATCATCCTGGCGCCGAACCCGAGCTATCCGATCCATCCCTATGGCTTCATCATCGCCGGCGGCTCGATCCGGCACATCCCGGTGCCGGGCGGGATCAACATCGACGAGTTCATGCCGGCGCTCGATCGCGCGGTGCGCCACTCGGTGCCCAAGCCGCTGGCGCTGGTGCTGAACTATCCGTCGAACCCGACGGCGCAGGTCGTCGATCTCGAGTTCTACCGGCCGATCGTCGAGTACTGCCGTCGCGCCGGCATCTGGGTGCTGTCGGATCTCGCCTATGCCGAGATCTATTTCGACGACAAGCCGCCGCCGTCGATCCTGCAGGTCCCCGGCGCGCGCGACATCGCCATCGAGTTCACCTCGATGAGCAAGACCTACTCGATGGCCGGCTGGCGCATCGGCTTCGCCGCCGGCAACAAGAAGCTGATCCAGTCGCTCACCCGCATCAAATCGTACCTCGACTACGGCGCCTTCACGCCGATCCAGGTCGCCGCGACCGCCGCGATCAACGGCCCGCAGGATTGCGTCGCCGAGGCGCGCGCCACCTACAAGGAGCGCCGCGACATCCTGATCGAGGGCATGCAGGCCGCGGGCTGGGACATCCCGTCACCGTCGGCGAGCATGTTCGCCTGGGCGCCGATCCCCGAGGCCTTCGCGCAGCTGGGCTCGCTGGCGTTCTCCAAGCTGATGCTGACGCAGGCCAACATCGCGGTGTCACCCGGCATCGGCTTTGGCGAGTACGGCGATCACCACGTGCGCATCGCGCTCGTGGAGAACAAGCACCGCATCCGCCAGGCCATCCGCAACGTGAAGATCGTGCTCTCGGATCCCGAGAAGGCGATCGACCTTTACCTGCGTGGCATCGGCGACAACATCACGCCCATCAAGGCGCGCGCCTAATCAGAGACGGACGGCAATCATGTCACAGGCGTTGCGTGTGGGAATCGCCGGCCTCGGCACGGTCGGCGGCGGCGTGGTGGAGCTATTGCGCAAGCAGGCCGACCTGCTGGCGCTGCGCTGCGGCCGGCCAGTGGTCGTGGTGGCGGCCTCGGCGCGCGATCTGAAGAAGAAGCGCGATGTCGATCTCTCGGGCATCCGTCTGGAGAGCGACCCACTGGCGTTAGCGACGGCCAAGGACGTCGACGTCGTCGTCGAGGTGATGGGCGGCTCGGACGGGCCGGCGCGCAAGCTGGTCGAGACCGCGATCGCCAACGGCAAAAGTCTGGTGACCGCCAACAAGGCGCTGCTGGCGCTGCATGGTGCGGAGATCGCCCGGCTGGCCGAGGCCAACAAGACGCTGCTTGGATTCGAAGCCTCAGTGGCCGGCGGTATCCCGATCATCAAGGCGCTGCGCGAGGGACTGGTCGGCAACCGCGTGAAGCGGCTCTACGGCATCCTCAACGGCACCTGCAACTACATCCTCACGACAATGCGCGAAACCAAGCGCGACTTCGGCGACGTGCTCGCGGAGGCGCAGAAGCTCGGCTACGCCGAAGCCGATCCGAGCTTCGACGTCGACGGCATCGATGCGGCGCATAAGCTGTCGATCCTAGCCGCTGCCGCCTTCGGCGCACCGGTGAATTTCGCCGGCGTGCATGTCGAGGGCATTCGTCATGTCGGCGCGCTCGACATCGCGTTTGCTGAAGAACTGGAGTTCCGGATCAAGCTGCTGGGCGTGGCGCGCGAGACCGAGCACGGCATTGAGCAACGCGTGCATCCCTGCATGGTGTCCAACAAGGCGCCGATCGCGCATGTCGATGGCGTTTTCAACGCCGTGGTGGTCGAGGGCGATTTCGTCGGCTCGACCATGTTCCAGGGCAGGGGCGCCGGTGCCGGTCCGACGGCGTCAGCGGTCGTCGCCGATCTGGTCGACGTGGCGCGCGGGCATGGCTTGCCGCCTTTCGTCATCGAGACCGGCAAGCTTTCGGCCAAACCGGTGTCGCCAATCGAGAAGCGGCGTGGCGCCTACTACATGCGCCTGATGGTGCTCGATCAGCCGGGCGTGATCGCCGATATCACCGCCATCCTGCGCGACCACCACGTGTCGCTCGAATCGATGCTGCAGCATGGCCGCTCGCTGGGTCCGAACCAGCCGGTGCCGGTCGTGCTGGTGACGCATGAGACGGAGGAGCTGGCGATGCGCCGGGCGGCCGATCAGATCGGCAAGCTCCGGACCATCATCGAGCCGCCGAACCTGATTCGCATTGAAGATTTCTGAACGGGAGGAAGGTGCCATGGCAACCGCCGACACCAAGATGGATCGCAATCTCGCGCTGGAGGCTGTGCGCGTGACGGAAGCTGCGGCGCTCGCGGCATCGAAGCTGATGGGCCGCGGCAACGAGAAGGCCGCCGACCAGGCCGCCGTCGACGCCATGCGCCAGGCGCTCAACGCATTGTCGATCGAAGGCACGGTCGTGATCGGCGAGGGCGAGCGCGACGAAGCGCCGATGCTGTTCATCGGCGAGAAAGTCGGCACCGGCAACGGGCCGAAGATCGACATCGCACTCGATCCGCTGGAAGGCACCACCATCACCGCCAAAGGCGGGCCCAACGCGCTGGCTGTGATGGCGATGGCCGACCACGGCAACTTCCTCAACGCGCCCGACGTCTACATGGACAAGATCTCGGTGGGTGGTGGCCTGCCCGACGGCGTCGTCGACATCGATGCCTCGCCGGCCGAGAACCTCAAGAATCTCGCCAAGGCCAAGAAGGTCGAGGTCGCCGACCTCGTGGCCTGCATACTCGACCGGCCGCGCCACAGCGAGCTGATCGCCAAGACCCGCGAGGCCGGCGCGCGCATCATGCTGATCGGCGATGGCGACGTGTCGGGCGTGATCGCCACCTCGCAGCCGGAATCGGGCGTCGACATCTACCTCGGCTCGGGCGGCGCGCCGGAGGGCGTGCTGGCGGCCGCGGCGCTGCGCTGCATCGGCGGGCAGATGCAGGGCCGCCTGCTGTTTCGCAACGACGACGAGCGCGGTCGGGCGACCCGGCTGGGCATCAAGGACTTCAACAAGAAGTACTCGATGCTGGAGTTGGCCAAGGGCGACGTGATGTTCGCCGCGACAGGCGTCACCAACGGCTCGATGCTCAAGGGTGTACGCCGCTTCCACAACGGCGCGGAGACCTACTCGCTGGTGATGCGGTCGAAGACCGGCACCGTGCGCTACGTCCATGCGCAGCACAATTTCAGCGTCAAGAGCGGCCTGCCGAGCTGGGCGTAGGTGGACCAGCCGGCCGCCTTCCTGGGAGTCGAGAAGTCGGCCTGTGGCCGACGCTGGATCTCGCGTGCGGCCGACGATCGCTCGGCGCTGGCGATCGCCCAGCGCCATAGCCTGCCGGATGCCGTAGCGCGGCTGCTCGCTGCGCGCGGCGTGCTGATCGACGATGTCGGCGATTTCCTCGAGCCGACCCTGCGGCGCTTCCTGCCCGATCCATCGCATCTGAAGGACATGGACGCCGCCATCGCGCGGCTCGCCGATGCGGTGGCACGCGGCGAGAAGATCGCCGTGTACGGCGACTACGACGTCGATGGCGCGACGTCCTCGGCGCTCCTGCTGCGCTTCTTCCGCAGCATCGGCGCCGATATCGTTGCGTATATCCCCGATCGCATCGTCGAAGGGTATGGCCCCAACGCTGCGGCGCTGTTGAAGCTGAAACAGCAGGGCGTCGCTGTCGCCGTCACCGTCGATTGCGGTATCACGGCCTTCGCGCCCCTGGACACTGCGGCGGATGCCGGCCTCGACATGATCGTGATCGACCATCATGTCGCCGAGCCGCGGCTGCCCCGTGCCGTGGCCGTGGTCGATCCCAACCGTCTCGACGAGACCAGTCCGCACCGCCAGATGGCGGCGGTGGGTGTGGCCTTCCTGCTGATCGTCGGCGTCAATCGCGCACTACGGTTGGCAGGGCACTACACCGCCAATCGACCCGAGCCCGATTTGCGGCAATGGCTCGACCTCGTGGCCCTGGGCACGGTGTGCGATGTCGTGCCGCTCACCGGCATCAACCGCGCCTTCGTACGCCAGGGCCTGCGGGTGATGCGCGAGCGGAAAAACGCCGGCCTTGTGGCACTGGGA
>JAFAZJ010000206.1 GCA_019239835.1 Alphaproteobacteria bacterium
GCTTGCGCTCGAAGCTCTTGCGCCCCAGCCCGGCGCGCGCCAGCTCGGTCATGGCGAGCGTCGCCAGCGCCTCCTGGATCGACACGTCGATGGTCGCGCCGCGCTGGTTGCCCAGCACCGCGTGCATGCCGGCACAGGCGGCCGCCAGCCCGGCGATGAACGCCGACTGCTCACCCACCGGCCGGATCGGCGCCTCCGACAGATCGTCGATCTGACCGGTCAGCAGGCGGGCGATGCCGCTGGCGAAGAACAGAGTGAGGTCGGTGGCGGGGTCGTTCGCTTGCGGGCCGGTGTCGCCGTAGGGGGAGATCGTGACGATCGGCGCTGACGGATTGATCCGCCGTAGCGCGAGGAGGTCGTAGGGAGCCGATCCTTCGCGCACGATCAGGTCGGCTTTCTCGAGACTCGCACCTGCGGTGGCTGCATTCGTGGCAATGGGCTTGCCGTGATTGAGGTACGCCCGCAGCAAGGTTTCGGGCTTCGATCCGATGCAGGTCGACCGTGCGCCGATTTCGGCCAGCACGTAGCCGCAGACGGCGGCGGCCGGACCGTCACCGACCTGGACCACACTCAACCCGGCCAACAGCGTCATTGAGGACTTGTAGGTCACAGCGTGCGCAATCTCCAGAGGGTCACTGGAGATAGGCGACGTCGGCCCGGCCTCCCGGCGATACATCCATAGCTGACCTATCAGCAGTTCTTCCTCCGGTAGCAGTGTGTCAAACACCAAAACCCCCAAGATGAAGTCCAGGCTCGTGCCCTGGACAGAGTGAACAGCACAAGCATGACCCGAATACTGGTTGTCGAAGACGAGATCGATCTGCTCGATGAGGTCGCGTCCTTTCTCCGCCGCCGTGGCCTGGACGTGCTAACCGCCAACTGCCACGCGGAAGGCCTGCGCGTCCTCAGGGACAGCACGCAGGTGATCGACATCATGCTCACCGACGTGCGCCTGCCCGACGGCAATGGCATCGATCTGATCCCGGTCTATTTCGAGCGCGGCGGCAACCGCCGCACCTGCTTCGTAATGACCGGCCACTACGCTCAAGCCCAGGCCTCGGGCGATCTCCAGGGCGTGCGCATCTTCGCCAAGCCGTTCTCGCTGTCGCAGCTCTATCGCGAGATCAAGGCTGTCATCGACGTCCCTCAGGCGGCCTGACTGCCATGCCCGTCACACCGCCTTCCGAAAGGCCTGAACCTGTCATGGACAATGTGTTGAGCTACGCGCGGCGCCCCGCGAATCCCGCTGTCGCCGCCAACCGCGATCTTGAGACGCCGCTCACGGTCGAGCAGCGCAGCGCGATGATCGACGCCGTGGCGGTGAAGATGACCGAGGTCCTCGATATCCTGCGCATCGACCACCGCGAGGACCCGAACACGCGCGACACGCCGCGCCGTGTCGCCAAGATGTATGTCGAGGAATTGCTGGCCGGCCGTTTCAGCGCGCCGCCCAAGATCACCGAATTCGCCACCACCCAGAATTTCGACGAGCTGATCGTCACCGGCCCGATCGAGGTACGCACGACCTGCGCGCATCACCTGATGCCGATCTACGGCACGGCCATCGTCGGCATCATGCCGTCGGCCGACGGTCGCCTGATCGGGCTGTCGAAGTACGACCGCGTCGTGCAGCATTTCGCGCGGCGCTTCCAGGTCCAGGAGGAACTGGTCAACCAGATCGGCGAGTACCTGGTCGACGTTACCAAGCCGCGCGGCCTGGCCGTGCGCATCAAGGCGGTGCACATGTGCAAGACGCATCGCGGCGTTAATGCCACGCACGCCTCGCAGATGGTCAGCAGCGCCTACTTCGGCGAGCTCAAGACCAACGACCGGCTGAAGTCGGAATTCCTGCAGGAATGCCTCGGCCTCGAGCGGAGCGGCCAGCCGTGAACGCCATCCATCCGCGACCCGCGTGGGTACCATCGCTGCAGTCCGCGCCGAGCGCGCGCGCCAGCGCCGGCATCTATCGCTCGACCAAGCTGTACGACCACAACGAGGGCCTGTCGTGCTGCTTCCGCCAGTGGCGGGCGGAGTCGCACTGCAGCTTGGTGCATGGCTACGCGCTGGCCTTCCGCTTCGTCTTCGCCACCCGCACGCTGGACGAGCGCAACTGGTGCATGGATTTCGGCGGCCTGAAGCCGGTGCGCGCCTGGCTGCACGAGATGTTCGACCACACCATGCTGATTGCCGCTGACGATCCGCATCTCGGCGAGTTCCAGCGCCTTGCCGACCTCGGTCTCGTGGCGCTGCGGGTGGTGCCCGCCGTCGGTTGCGAGGCCGTCGCGCGCTTCGTCTGCGAGCATGTCGGCGAGATGGTCGCCGAGGCGACGCAGCATCGTGTCTGGCTCGAGTCGGTCGAGGTGCGCGAGCACAGTGGCAACTCGGCGATTTTCGAACGCGATGTCGGCGACTGCAGGCCGCATCACTGAGTCATTTCGAATTTTTCAGACCGCCAACCAAGGAGGATACTTCATGTCTTTCACGCCCAATCGCCGTTCGTTCATCCGCGGCTTTGCCGTTGCCGGCCTTGCCGGTGTCGTCGGCCTGCGCCCGTCCTTCGCCAGCGCACTGGCCGAGCCGCAGGGCAAGGTGATCCTCACCATGTCCGGCAAGATCGCCAACACCAACAAGGACGGCACCGCGCAGTTCGACATGGCGATGCTCGAGAAGCTCGGCACCCAGTCGTTCGAGACCGTGACTCCCTGGTACGACGGCAAGGTGAAGTTTGAGGGCGTGCCGATGGCCACGCTGATGGACTTCGTCGGCGCCAACGGCACCAGCATCACGGTCAAGGCGCTGAACGACTACGCCACCGACATCCCGATGGATGATTTCAAGAAATATCCGGTGATCCTCGCCTCGAAGCGCGACGGCAACTACATGCCGGTGCGCGACAAGGGACCGCTGTTCATCGTCTATCCGTACGATTCGGATCCCGACCTCAAGCACCAGCGCTTCTATAGCCGCTCGGCCTGGCAGGTCGCGCAGATCATCGTGAAGTGAAGCCGGCGAGCGCGATCGGGTGAGCGACGTGGCGAGCCGGCAACGAGAAGCCAGCCATTCCAGCCGCATGAAGCGGGTGCTGGTGCTCGTGCTCGTCTTCCTGGCCGTGGCCGCGCTCGTCAATTCGCTGCTGATCGTCCAACGCCAGGCGGCGCTAGACCGCGTCTCGCGCTACAACCTCACCTGGCTGCTGAGCCAGGCGGCGCACGAATCGCTGCGACTGCAAGAGATCATCGCCGCTGCCACCCTGCCCGGCAGCAAGATCGACGCCGACGATGTCGGGCTACGCCTCGACGTCGTCGCCAACCGCATCACGCTCCTCAACAAGGGCGAGGCTCGCGATTTCATCAATGGACGGCCTGAGCTCAAGGCTACCGTCGACGATTTGTCGCGCAGCCTGAAGGAGATCGACAAGCTCGTCGGCAAGCTGCCCGATCCGGCCGCTGCCTTGCGCATGCGCACCCTGCTCGAGCCGCTGGTGCCGCGCATGCTGCAGATGGCCGCCGCGGCCAATCAGTGGAGCGGCGAGAACGTCGCGCAGGACCAGCACGACCTCAGCATCCAGCACTGGTCGCTGACCTCGCTGCTGGTCGCCGCCATGGCGGTGATCCTCGTGCTGCTGTTCCGCCAGCGCCGCATCTCGCGGCGGCTCGAGACCGAAATGGAGCAGCTCAACTCGCTCTTTCAGTCGACCGGAGCCTTCTTCCTGATGCTCGACCGCGACGAGCGCATCGTGATGATGAACCGCGCGTTGCGCGACCTGCGCGGTCTGGGCGATCGCGACATGGCGGGCGTGGGCTATCGCTTCGACGGCTATGACGGGCTGAACCGGGACGTGGTCGCCGGCTGGCAGGCGCATGCCGGCGCCGAGCGCCTGGCCACGGTGGAATACGAAAGCGCCATCGTCGATGCCGCCGGCGAGAGCCGCCTCGTCAAGATCACCGCCACGCCGGTGCAAGACAAGGCAGGCCGCCTGCGCTTCATCGTGCTGGTCGGCGTCGACGACACCAATCGCCGCCAGGCCGAACTCCGCCTGTTCGACTCCTCGCGCCTGGCCAATCTCGGCGAGATGGCTTCGGGCGTCGCTCACGAGATCAACCAGCCGCTGGCCGTGATCCGCATGGCCGCCGAGAGCCTGCGCGACGAGCTCGAGGACGAAGAGTCGCGCGCCGACCAGGAAGGGCTGATCGACGTCGTCAAGGCCAAGCTGGATCGCATCTCTGCTCAGGTCGACCGCGCAGCCGGCATCATCAATCAGCTGCGCGCCGTGGCGCGCAAGCCGTCCGACGACAGCAAGCCTTTCGGCCTGGCTGACGCCGCGCGCATCAGCGCCGACCTGCTGAACGAGCAGCTGCGCGCCGCACGCATCGAGCTGTCGATGAAGCTGCCCGAGGGCACCGGCCCGATCGTCAAGGGCGAGATCAGCCGCCTGCAGCAGGTCGTGATCAACCTCGTGCTCAACGCCCGCGACGCCATCATCGAGCGGCCGGTGTCCGAAGCCGGCGGCGTGCTGGGCAAGATCACGGTCAGCGTGGTCGAGGACCGGGCCGACGGCACCGGCGCCATCCTCGTCGAGGACAATGGTCCCGGCATCCCCGAGGCCGCCCTGCCGCGCCTGTTCGAGCCGTTCTTCACCACCAAGCCAGCTGGCAAGGGCACGGGGCTCGGCCTGTCGATCAGCTACGACATCGTCAGCCGCATGCAGGGCGTGCTGTCGGCGGAGAACCGGGCAGAGGGCGGCGCGCGATTCCGGATCACGCTGCCGATGGAGGCGGCCGCGACGACGAAGGCGGTGCAACCGGCCGCGCTGGCCGCGTAGAGCGCGCACCGCACGGCGTCGGCGAGTCGATATCGCTACTTGCGATCCTTGTAGGCCGGCACCGGATAGACCGCCTTCGCGGTGGCGACCTCCGGCGGATAGACGACCTCCGGCCCGCCCGGCATGTTCTGCATCACCGCGAACTCGTTCTTGAACTGCTTGCCGGTCTCGTCGACGTGATACGGGCCGGTGACGGTGACGATCTTGTCGTTGAGCTTCATCGCTGCCGCCTTGAGCTTGTCGGCATCGAGCGACTGGGCCTCGACGATGAACTGCTCGGTCACGGCGCCGGCGCCATAGGCCAGCGCGGTCTGGAAGTCGGCAGCGTATTGCGCATTGGGGAAGAGCTTGGCGTAACGCTCCATCATCTGCGCGCGGTTGAGCCCGCTGGTGACCTTCCAGTTGATCTTGTCGTGCAGCAGCGTCTGGCTGAAGTGGTATTCCGCATCCTTGCCGATGGCGAGGAACTGCGGCTGCGAGCCATAGACGAAGTACACCGCCTTGAAGTCGGCGTTGGTCTCGCGCAGCTGGCGCGCGATGGTCATCTGGTCGCCTTCGTAGGCGGTCGGCATGAAGACGTCGGCACCGCTGGCGCGCGCCTTCTGGATCAGGATGTTGAAGTCCTTTGTGCCCTTGGCGAATTTCTCGTTCATCGTCGCCTGGATGCCGAGGCTCTTGGCCTCCTCGATGGCGCCGGCAGTCAGTGACGCCGGGAAGGGCTCGTCGAGATAGGCGAAGGCGATCTTCTTCACACCCAGCGCGGCGAAGGCCTTGATGCCCGGCCGGCCGAGCAGGGTGCCGGCCTGCTGCGTCGCCGAGACGACGTACTTGTAGCCCTGCTGGTAGATCGAGTCGGCCGAGGCCGACCAGATCACCAGGAACTTGTTGTTGGTTTCGGTGGTGCTGACGGCGGCGGCGGTCAATGTCGAGCCGAACGGTCCGAAGCAGAGATCGACCTTCTCTTCCTTGACCAGCGTCTCGTAGACCTTGGGTACCAGCGTCTTGTCGCTGCGGTCGTCGAGCTTCACCAGCTCGACCTTGCGCTTGGCGCCGCCGATCGCGATGCCGCCGCGGTTGTTGACGTCGTCGACCCAGATTTCCAGGCCGCGCAGGCCCGACTGGGCAGCGAGCGCGAAGGTGCCGGTAGAGGAAACGGTCATGCCGACGCGGATCGGCTTGGCGTCCTGCGCCCGCGCGTTGCCGACCGCGAGCGCGCCCGCAGCTGTAGTGATCAGAGTCCGCCTCGGCAGTTTGAAAGCCATTGTTCCCTCCCTTGGTTGCCCGAACCCTATCCGCCACCGTGCAGGCCGTCACGCGTCGATGCGGTAGTCCACCCACTCGGCGATCAGGTCGCGCAGGCCGGAATCCTGGCGGAAATCCTCGGCGCCGCCATCGACCTTGTTCTGGCCGAGCTCCAGCACGTAGACATGGCCGGCGATGCGCACGCACTGGCGCACGTTCTGGTCGACCAGCAGCACCGAGATACCCTGCGCCGGCAGGCCTTCGATGAAGGCGTAGATCTCCGCACTGATGCGCGGCGCGATCATCGCCGTCGGCTCGTCGAGCAGCAGCATGCGCGGCTGCAGCGCCAGCGCGCGGCCGAGCTCGAGGAAGCGCTGCTGGCCGCCGCTCATCGAGCCCGCTTTGTCGCGCCGCTTGTCGCGCAGCATCGGGAACTGCGTATAGGCGCGCTCCAGCGCCGCCTCGACCCGCGCCTTGTCGCGGCGGAACGACCAGCAGGCTAGGCGCAGATTGTCCTCGACCGACAGATCGTTGAACAGGCTGCGATGCTGCGGCACCAGCGCGATGCCGTGGTCGATGAACTTCCATGGCTTCATGCCGGTGACGACCTTGCCGTCGACCATCACGTCGCCCGCGACAGGCTTCAGCAGGCCATACAGCGCGCGCAACGCGGTCGACTTGCCGGCGCCGTTGGGACCGATGACGCCGGTGATCATGCCGGGCCGCACCTTCAGCGACAGGCCGCGCAGGATGCGGATGTCGCCGTGATAGGCGACGTCGACGTTGACCAGCTCCATCACTGCGGGCTGCATCGTCATGCCCCGAGATAGGCTTCGATGACGGCCGGATTGCCGCGGATATCGGCAACGCCGCCTTCGGCGATGATCTTGCCCTGGTTCAGCGCAACGACCCGGCTGGACAACCGATAGATCGAGGTCAGGTCGTGGCTGATCAGCAGCACGGCCTTGCCGGCGCCGGACATCTCCTCGATGCGCTCGATCATGAACTTGCACAGGACCGGATGCACGCCGGCGAAGGGCTCGTCGAGCATGACGATCGGTGGGTCGGGCATCAGCATGCGTGCCATCTCGAGCAGCTTCTGCTGGCCGCCCGACAGTTCCTCGGCGTAGTTGTGGCGTAGGCCGATCAGCTGCATGCGCGCCAGCATCTCCTCGGCGCGTTCGGTGAGCTCGGCGTCCGACGAGGCGCGGCGGTCGAGCACCGGCACCAGCAGATTGTCGATCAGCGACATCTTGCGAAAGACACGCGGCACCTGGAATGTGCGGCCGATGCCCTTGTGGGCGACGACATGTGGCGGCTGGCCGGTGACGCGCTCGCCGGCGATGAACACGTCGCCGCCGTCGGGGCGGTACAGGCCGCAGATGCAATTCATCAGGGTCGTCTTGCCGGCGCCGTTGACGCCGATGATGCCCAGCGTCTCACCGGACGCCGCCTGCAGGCCGACGCTGTCGAGCGCGACCAGGCCGCCGAAGCGCTTGGTCAGTCCGCGCGTCTCGATCGCGGCGCTCATTTGCGCGCGCTCGAGCCGAGGATTCCTGTGGGCCGCAGAAAGATCGTGGCGACGAGAATCGCGAAGCCGACGATCTGCGCCAGCGACTGGGGCAGGAATACCGTCGCCAGCTGCTCGGCCAGGCCGAAGATCACGCCGGCGAGCAGGGCGCCCACGGGATTGCCCAGCCCGCCCAGCACGACGACGATGAAGGCGATGATTGTGTAGTCGGGCCCCGAGAAGGCGTTGAACGCCGGGAACACCAGCGCCACCAGAACGCCGGTGACGCCGGCCAGCGCCGAGGCGAGCGCGAAGGCGAACGCCGACAGGCGCACGATGTCGACGCCCATGATCTGGATCGCCTCGGGATTCATGATCGCCGCGCGCAACGCCTTGCCGGGCAGGGTGAGGAACAGGAACATCGCCAGCGCGCCCGAGATCGCCACGGCGATCGCCAGCGCCACCAGTCGCGCGGTCGAGACGTAGATCGGGCCGATTGGCACCGAGATCGGCGTGAAGGTGTAGTCGATCGAGCGCGAATCGGCCTCGAACACCAGCAGCATGCCGGCCGCCGCCGCGATCGACACGCCGTAGAACATCAGGAACGACATCAGCTCGGGATCGTCGCTGCGCGACAGGCGCGGGATCAGCACGTAGTAGAGACCCCAGCCGGCGGCGAAGAAGGCGATGGCGGCGATCGGTAGTGCGAGCAGCGGCGGCAGTCCGAGATGGGAGAACAGGACGTAGGCAAGGAAGGAGCCGGCGATCACGAACTCGCCATGGGCGAAGTTCACGACGCGCAGCACGCCGTAGAGCAGCGTGAGGCTGACGCCGATCAGCGCATAGACGCCGCCGACGATCAGGCCGTTGACGATGCCGTTGAGGATCAGCTGGTCCATGGCGACCTCCTACGGGACGTAACGGCGCCACTGCGGCTTGCGGCGCAGGATGGTGCCGACGATGCCGCGCGGCAGGAACAGGACCAGCGCGATGGTCGCCAAGCCGAGGATCAGGAGGTTGAGCAGCGGGAACTGCCGCCAGATCAGCTCGTCGAGCCAGACCATGACGACCGAACCGATGATCGGCCCGGTGATCGTGCCCAGCCCGCCGGCGACGGCATAGATCACGGTCTTGGCGGTGGTCAGCGTATTGAACGCGGTCTCGGTGTCGACGACGTTGGTGTACCAGGCCTCGACGCCGCCGCAGAGCGCTGGGAAGAATGCCGCGACCAGCCAGCCATAGAGCCGCACGCGCGGCACGTTGATGCCCATCATCTCGGCGGCCTCGGCATCGTCGCGCGTCGCGCGCAGCGCCTTGCCCAGCCGCGATCGCGACAGCCACAGGATGACCGCCAGCGCCGCCACCATGACCGCCATCATGACGTAGAAGGCCTGCACCGGATGCGCGCGGCTGCCGAGCTGCAGGCCGAAGCTGCCGCCGGTGATCTCCTCCGGCATGTTGGTGATCACCAGCCGGCAGATGCCGGCCAGCGCCAGGCTGACGATGCCAAAATAGATGCCCGAGAGCCGCAGCGTCGGCGCGAACAGCAACGCCAGCACCAGGCCCGCGACGCCGGAGAATGGCAGCGCGAGGAACACTGGGAAGGCGGCCTTCTTCACGAGGATCGCCGTGGTGAAGGCGCCGACGCCGTAGAAGGCGACGTAGCCGAACGGCAGATAGCCGGAGAAGCCCGACGACACGTTGAAGGCCGACGCCATGGTAATCCACAGCATCAGGTAAAAATGGAAGGCGACGTTGAGTCCGAGAACCGGCACCAGCGCGAAATAGATCATCAGCGCGCCGCCGATCGCCACCACCAGCGTGTAGTAGATGCGGTCAGCCGGATCGCGCAGGCGTGGGAGGATGGGCATCAGGGTCGCACTGTGCGCTCAATCAAACAACGTCGCCAACCGCTGCTTCATCTGATCCGCCACATACAGCGCCAGCGCCTGGATCGTCGATGTCGGGTTCACGCCGCCGCCCGTCACCCAGATGCTGCCGTCGACAATGAACAGGTTCTTCACGTCGTGGCTGCGCCCCCACGCGTTCACCACCGAGCGCTCGGGATCGTCGCCCATGCGGCAGGTGCCCAGCAGGTGGCCGGGATAGTTGAGCACGGCGCG
>JAFAZJ010000015.1 GCA_019239835.1 Alphaproteobacteria bacterium
AAGGTGATCGTGCATTCGCCATCTGCCGGGCTGGCCGAGGCGATGGCCAAAACCTATCGCGCGCTGTCGGAGTTCCGCATCACAGGCGTCGCCACCAATATCGGTTTCCTGCAGACCCTGCTGAAGCACGCCGATGTGCGCAGCGGCGCGGTGCACACGCGCTTCGTCGAGGAACGTATCGGCGAGCTGCTGCAAGGCGAGCACCCGGCGTTCTACTTCGCACCGCAGGCCGCGACGGCTCAGCCGCGTCTGGCCGGCGCGCGCGTCGATTCGAAGGATCCGCTGGCGGTGCTCAATCACGGCCTCGACGGGCGCGAGATGCTGCGCAACAGCCCAAGCGAATCGTCGGGTGGCGGCGACATCGGCGGTCCCGACGGCACCGTGCCGCTGCAGGCGCCGATGCAGGGCACCATCGTTTCGCTTACCGTCAGCGAAGGCGACATGGTGCGCGTGGGCCAGCCGGTCCTGGTGATGGAAGCCATGAAGATGGAGCACGTCATCAAGGCGACGACGGGCGGCATCGTGCGCGCACTCACCGTGGCGAAGGGCGACACCGTCTTCGAGGCGCACCCCCTGCTGTTCGTCGAGCCCAGCGACGCCGCCGGCACCGCGATGGAGGAGCGCGTCGAGATCGATCTCGATCGCATCCGCCCCGACCTCGCGGAGGTGCTGGAGCGCAAGGCCAAGACCACCGACGAGGGCCGGCCCGACGCGGTGGCGCGGCGGCGCAAGACCAACCAGCGCACGACACGCGAGAACATCACCGATCTCGTCGATCCCGGCAGCTTCGTCGAGTACGGCGCGCTGGTGGTGGCGGCGCGCCGGCGCACCACGCCGATGAAGGAGCTGATCGAGACAACGCAGGCCGATTCGTTGATCATGGGCCTGGGCCAGATCAACGCCGATAAGTTCGCCGACAAGGACGCACGCGTCGCCGTCGTCGCCTACGACTACACCGTGCTCGCCGGCACGCAGGGCAAGAAGGGCCACGAGAAGAAGGACCGCATGTTCAAGCTGGCGGAGACCTGGCGGTTGCCGCTGGTCATGCTGGCCGAAGGCGGCGGTGGGCGCGGCAGCGACACGGACACAGTCTCGGTCGGCAGCCTGCAACTGGACACCTTCCACAGATTTGCGCGCCTGTCCGGCTCAGTGCCGCTGGTCGGCGTGACTTCGGGCCGCTGCTTCGCCGGCAATGCCGTGCTGTTGGGCTGCTGCGACGTGGTGATTGCCACGGCCAACTCGACCATCGGCATGGGCGGTCCGGCGATGATCGAAGGCGGCGGGCTGGGCGTCTTCAAGCCCGAGGAAGTCGGGCCGATGAAGGTGCAGGTGCCCAACGGCGTGGTCGACATCGCCGTCGAGGATGAGCGCGAGGCCATGCAGGTCGCGCGTAAGTACATCTCGTACTTCCAGGGTCCCTTCAAGGAGTGGAGCTGTCCCGACCAGCGCAAGCTGCGCCACGCGGTACCGGAGAATCGCCTGCGCGCCTATGACATGCGCGCGCTGATCGAGACCATGGCGGACACCGACTCGATGCTCGAGATCCGCCGCGGTTTCGGGCATGGCATGATCACCGCCTTCATCCGCCTCGAGGGACGGCCGATCGGTGTGGTCGCCAACAACCCGGCGCATCTCGCCGGCGCGATCGACAGCCCGGCGGCCGACAAAGCCTCGCGCTTCATGCAGCTCTGCGACGCCTTCGATATCCCGATGCTGTTCCTCTGCGACACACCGGGCAACATGGTGGGGCCGGAGTACGAGAAGACGGCGCTGGTGCGTCATTGCTGCCGCCCCTACATCGTCGGTGCCAACGTCACCGTGCCGACCTTCACCGTGGTGATCCGCAAAGCCTACGGCCTGGGCGCGCTGGGCATGGCCGGCGGCAGCTTCCACGCCTCGATCTTCTCCATCGCCTGGCCGACCGGCGAGTTCGGCGGCATGGGGCTGGAAGGCCAGGTCAAGCTCGGCCGCCGCAAGGAGCTGGCGGCGATCTCGGATCCGGTCGAGCGCCTGCGGGTGTACGAGAACGCGGTGGCCGAGATGTACGAGCGGGGCAAGGCGCTCAACACCGCCTCGCTGTTCGAGCTCGACGACGTCATCGATCCCGCCGACACGCGGCGGTGGGTCATGGCCGGCCTGAAGTCGGCCCCGCCGCCACCGGCGCGCACCGGCAAGAAGCGGGCGTTCGTCGATACGTGGTGATGTCTATTTGATCGCCAGCCAGAGCTCGAAGCCGCCAAGACCGGTGCGGCCGTCGAACTCGGGGCCATAGCGCTCAAAGAACGGTGCGTCGGCGGCCTGGAAGCCGGAGGCCGGCAGCCACTTGCTCCACACCGTTGTTACGGTCATGCGAATCGTCGAGATGTGCTCGCGATGCGTGAACACGGCGTAGCGGTGCGGCGGGATGCGCACGCGGGCGAATTCCTTCGGCACGTCCGAGAAGTCGCGCACCTGGACGCCGGCGATGTAGTCGAAATTGCCGGCATCGTCTGTGTTGAAGCAGACACCGTAGGCAACGTCGCTGACTTTGCCCGGCATGTGGTCGGCCTCGGCGTTGAAACGCTGCCATAACCCGGGGATGCCGCCGGAGGTGTCATGGCTGAAGCGGTCACCGAAGCCGGCGATCAGCAGGGCGGGCGTGTTCTCGAAGCGTGGCGGCTCGAGCTTGGCGGTTGGTGTCTCGGTCATGAGGATGGCCTCTATCGGTTCGATGGTGGCGAGAGTGCCGCCGGCGCGCACCGCTTCGGGTGTCGTGCCGAACTGATCGCGAAAGGCGCGGGTGAAGGCTTCGTGCGAGCCGTAGCCGGCATCGAGCGCCACCGCGAGGATGTCGGGCGCGCCGCCGGCCAGCGCGCGCGCCGCCTCGGTCAGGCGCCGCCCGCGGACGTAGCGCATGACCGAGGTCCCCGTCGCGTAGTCGAACGCCCGCACCAGCTGGAAGCGCGACACGCCGGCGATCGCGGCGATGTCGTCCAGGCAGATGTCCTGCGCGAAGTGGCTCTCGATGAACCACAGGGCTTTGTCGACGGGGTTCATGGCGCTGATATAGGCCCTGCGGCCGATGCCCGCTTGATCGGGATTGCGTTCGCAGGCCGGAAAGTCGCGGTTGAAAGGCTGGGTCCGTCCGCGCCAGTCTGTGGCCTATAAATCACGGGAGGGACCCATGGCGAGGTTGTGCGAAGGGCGCGTGGCTTTGGTGACTGGAGCGGCACGCGGCGTGGGACGCGAGCATGCGCTGTTGCTGGCCAAGCATGGCGCGAAGGTCGTGGTGAACGACCTCGGCGGCGAGCGCGACGGCAAGGGCGCCGACCTGACGCCGGCGCAGCAAGTGGTCGCGGAGATCAAGGCGATGGGTGGCGAGGCCGTGGTCAACGGCGACGACGTCTCCGACTGGGCCGGCGCCAAGCGCATGGTCGACCAGGCGATCTCGACCTTCGGCAAGCTCGACGTGGTGCTCAGCAACGCCGGCATCCTGCGCGATCGCATGCTGACCAACATGACCGAGGAGGAATGGGACGGTGTGATCAAGGTGCATCTCAAGGGCACCTTCGCGCCGGCGCGCCACGCCTGCTCGTACTGGCGCGACAAGTTCAAGGAGACCGGCCAGCCGGTGAACGGCCGGCTGATCACCACCACCTCGGTGTCAGGCATCTACGGCAATGTCGGCCAGACCAACTACGGTGCGGCCAAGGCCGGCATTGCGGCCTTCACCGTGATCGCGGCACGCGAGATGCGCCGCTACGGTGTGACCTCAAACTCGATCTCGCCCTCGGCCTACACGCGCATGACCGCCGACCTCCGGCAGTACTCGCCGGAGGACCTCGAGCGGCGCGATCCCAAGTGGGTGGCGCCGATCGCGGTGTGGCTGGCGAGCGAGGAGTCGGGCGACGTCACCGGCCGTGTCTTCCAGGCCGGCAGCGGCCAGATCGCGGTGGCCGAGGGCTGGCACAAGGGTCCGATGATCCCGCAGGTCGCCGATCCGACGACGCTGGGCCCGATCGTCAAGGACATGGTCGCCAAGGCGCGCAAGAACGCCGGCATGGACGGCATGGATCTCGACTGACGCACCAACTGTCATCCCGAGCGCAAGCGAGGGATCTAGATTCCTCGCTTCGCTCGGAATGACACGGCCGGGATACATACGATGAACTTCGATTTCTCCGACGACCAGAAGATGCTCAAGGAGCAGGTGCGCAAGTTCCTGGCGGACAAGAGTCCGTTCAAGACGACGCGCCGCGTGCTGGAGAGCGACGAAGCCTATGCCGGCGAGGTCTGGAAGGGCCTCGTCGAGCTGGGTGTCACCGCCGCGACAATCCCCGAGGAGTACGGCGGGGCGGGGATGGGCGCGCTGGAGCTGTGCGTCGTCGCCGAGGAACTCGGTCGAGCCTGCGCCGCGGTGCCATTTGCATCGTCCGTTTATCTCGCCACCGAGGCTTTGAAGCTGTTCGGCAGCGACGCGCAGAAGAAGGCATGGTTCCCCAAGCTCGCCAGCGGCGAGGCGATCGGTACGCTCGCGACAGGCGAAGGCCCGCAGGCGCCGACGCCGCGCAACGTGCGCGTGAGCTTCGGCGGCGGCAAGGTCACCGGACAGAAGGTGCCGGTGGCCGATGGCACGGCGGCGACCTTCGCCATCGTGCTCGTCAACACCGGCGGCGCGGGTGATCGCGCGCTGTCGATGGCGATCGTCGATCTCACGGCGTCGGGCGTGGCGCGCGAGGCGGTGCAGACCGTCGATCCGGCGCGCAAGCATGCGCGAATCACCTTCAGCGGTGCCGCTAGCGAGTTGCTGGGTGCCGAGGGTGCCGGTTGGAGTCAGCTCGAAACGCTGTATGACGCGGCGGCGGTGCCGATGGCTTTCGAGCAGATCGGTGGTGCCGAGGCCGCGATGTGGATGGCGCGCGACTATGCGCTGCAGCGCCAGGCGTTCGGCCGGCAGATCGGCTCCTATCAGGCGATCAAGCACAAGCTGGCCGACATGTATGTGAAGCTCGAGCTGGCGCGTTCGAACGCCTATTACGGCGCGATGATGCTGTCGGAGGGCGGCGCGGATCTGCCGATCGCCGCGGCTGCCGCGCGCATCGCAGCCACCGAGGCCTACGACTTCGCCGCCAAGGAGAACATCCAGACCCATGGCGGCATCGGCTTCACCTGGGAGGCCGACACGCAGTTCCACTATCGCCGCTCGCGCCTGCTGTCGCTGGCGCTGGGTGGGCCGCTGGCGTGGAAGGACAAGCTGGTCACGCGCCTCGAGCGCAAGAACGCCGCCTGACGGGCTGCAGGAGAGCGACCATGGACTTCAACGATACCCCCGAGGAAGCCGCCTTCCGTGCCGACGTGCGCAAGTGGCTCGAGGCAAACGCCAAGCGCAAGAGCGATGACAAGCAGGCCTATCGCGCCCGCGTCGATGATCCCGGCCTTTTGAAAGCGGCCAAGGAATGGCAGGCCAAGAAGGCCGCCGCCGGGTACGCGCGCATCACCTGGCCAAAGGAATATGGCGGGCAGGGCGGCACGCCGATCCAGCAGGTGATCTACCAGCAGGAGGAGTCGAACTTCCTCGTGCCGCTGGGCTTCTTCGACATCGGCCTGGGCATGTGCATCCCGACGATGATGGCCTATG
>JAFAZJ010000032.1 GCA_019239835.1 Alphaproteobacteria bacterium
CCGGTGCCGATCGGCTTGGTGCGCATCTGCGCGGCGTTCACGTGGCAGGGATAGACCGGCGAGAAGGCGCCGGCGAGCATGGTGAGCAGGGACGGCTGCGGGTCCTTGAGGTGGAACGTCACCTCGTCGTCGCCATTGACCGTGATCTCCTGCAGATTGAAGTACCAGACCTTGCGCGGGTTCTTGCGCAGGCGCGCCTCGTTCTTGCCGATCAGTCCGTCCCAGGTGCACTTCACGTCGGCGCTGGTGAACGGCTTGCCGTCGTGCCACTTCACGCCCGAGCGCAACTTGAAGGTCAGCGTCTTGCCGTCGTTGCCCCAGGCCCACGAGGTGGCGAGGTCGGGAATGATGGTGTCCGGCCGATTCTGATTGGTCTTGGGGTCGAACATCACGAGGTTGTTGAACACCGACATGAACGGCATGACGGTGGAGATCGTCGCTTCCTCGTGGATCGAGGCGCTGGGCGGATTATCCATATGGGTGATGCGCAGCGTGCCGCCCGACTTCTGCGCCAGCGACGCGCCCGCACCCAACAGCGAAGCGGCGCCCAACAAGAAGGCGGCGGCGATCATCCGAGACGAGCGAGTCATCATCGTTTCCTCCACGTGCCTCACCCGGCTTTCCGGCCCGGGCAGCCGAGCCGATCAGCGCAGCACCGTCACCGTCTTGCGCTTGATCAGCTCGAAATCGATTGGCGCACCGATGCCCGGCCCGGTCGGCGCATGCACGAAGCCATCCTTGTCGGGATCGATGTCGGGATTGAGACCGTATTTCTGGGCGCCCGACGGCAGCAGCACCTCGAAGAACTCGGTGTTGCGGATCGCCATGGCGACATGGAGCTGGGCGAAGTTGTTCAGCGAGTTGCCGCCGTGGTGGATCTCGTAGTTCATGCGGAAGGCTTCGGCGAGGTGCGCCGTCTTCATCAAGGTCGTGATACCGCCTTTCACCGCGATGTCGCCGCGCAGATAATCGGTGGCGCGCTCGACGATGAACGGCGCATAGCTTTCGAGCCCGGAGATTGGATATTCGGTGGCGAGGATCGGGATCTTCAGCAGCTGCTTGAGCTTCACGTACCCGTAGAGATCCTGGTCATGCAGCGGATCCTCGTACCAGTGGTATCCCATCTCCTCGACCGCCCGGCCGACGCGCAACGCCTCGGGGAAGGCATAGCTCCAGGTCGAATCGAGCATGATGGTGTAGTCGTCGCCCACTGCCTTGCGTACCGCCTCGCAGACCTTGATGTCCTCGCGCCAGCGGGTCGGCGGATGGATCTTGTAGGCCGCCCAGCCGCCCGCCTTGTATTGCTGTGACTCTGCGGCGTACGCCTCGGGCGAATCCAGCACGGCCGAGCTGGCGTAAGCCGGAATCTTGTCCCTGTACGTGCCGAGCAGGCGGTGGACCGGCTGGTTCACGGCTTTGCCGGCAATGTCCCACAGCGCGACGTCGCAGGCGCCGATGCAGCGCACATTCGAGGCGCGCACGCGCCGCCACAGATCGTGATTCAGCCGCTCACGATCGAGCGGATCGCGGCCCATCAGCATCGGCTTGAGATGGCGGATCAGGCCCTGGCCGTCGGTCGAAGCGGGGTTCATCGCCGAGCCGAGGAAGGCGTGGCCCTCGATGCCCCGGTCGGTGATGACCGTGAGCAGGCCGAGATCACTGCTGCCGGCGGAGCGCGCCGAATGGGGGCCATAGGTCGTGGCCGGGATGTTGTCCCAGGCGAACAGCGTCAAGGTGACGTCGGTGATCTTCATGATTCTCCTTCCTCGAGCCGGCCGACTCTAGCCGCCGGCCCCTCGCCCATGAACGCCTTCTTGCGCTACACTGCCATTCGTCAGGCGGAGGCGCTCGCCATGATCAATCCACCGGTCAATCACGGGCGCCAGCCGCACCTTCCAACACCTGACCTCGCAATACTGGCGCAGTGTCGACTACATCGTCCGTCGAACCTGATCGGCGGTCGTGGAGACGACATGCCGCCTACTTGACCGGTCGGACACAGTCTGCGAAGGGGTGGCGATGATGCGCCGCTTCGTGAATGAAGGGTGGAGCCACAGGGCGTTGCTGCCATGCGCCGTGTTGCTTCTGTGTTTCGTCGGCGCAGCCTCGCAAGCGTGGGCGCCGCGGGCAATCATCACGCCCCTCGACCGCACGGCCATCGACGATGCGCGACAATCGGATCACGGCATTCGTAATGGCCAGGGCGGGCTGCGGGTCGTAGCCGACCGGCGCCATGACGAGCCCGGCTTCGATCGAGCGCCGCCTCCCAGCATCATCGTGCCAACGCGTCTTGCCGCGATCACGGCACTACGTGATGCGCGGCCCGGCTGGCCCGGCGCAGTTGTTGGCCCTTCGTCTTCGCACCGCATCGCACACCGTCCACGAGGACCGCCCCAAGTGGCCGTGACGTCACAGGAACTGTGGAACGGCGGTGCCGCCCTCCCGCACGGGAGCCATCACGCATGATGGCCTGACCTGAGCGGGGGCTGTCCGCGCGTTCCGCGCGGCCAGCTCTCACTCAGGATCGTTCATCATGCGCCAATCCCCATGGAAGGTGATGGCCTACGCCATCATCGTGCTCTGCGGCATCGCCGTCGCTCTTCCCAATCTCTTCTCCCGCGAACAACTCGAGCAGCTTCCGGGCTGGGTGCCCAAGCACAGGGTCACGCTGGGGCTCGATCTGCGCGGCGGCTCCCAGCTGCTGCTGGAGATCGATGGCGAGGCGGTGCTCAAGGACCGGCTCGCCAGTCTCGCCGACGCGGCCGACCGCGTGTTGCGTGATGTCCGCATCGGCTCGCGCGCTGCCAAGGCGACGGCATCGACGGTCATCGTCGAGCTCTCCGACCCGGCGCGCACGCGCGATGCCCAGCGGGCGCTGGCCTCGCTCGTCACGCCCGTCGGCGCCCGCTTCGGCACCGATGGCCGGCCCGGACTGGAAATCGCGGTCGAGCGCGACGGCGTGCTGCGTCTGCGGCCGACGCCCGCCGATATCGAGGCGCGCGCCGACAGGGCGGCCGACCAGAGCCTCGAGATCGTGCGGCGGCGCATTGACGAGGCCGGGATCGCCGAGCCGACGGTCATGCGCCAGGGTCCCAACCGCATCCTGGTGCAGCTGCCGGGCGTGCAGGATCCGGCGCGCATCAAGCAGCTGCTCGGCAGCACGGCCCGGCTGACCTTTCACATGGTCGCCGAGCAGCAGGGCGCGGCTGGCCACGTGCCGGGGACCAGTGTGTTGCCGCTCGAGAGCAGCGGCGAGCGCATCAGGATCATGCAGCGGGTCATGCTCGAGGGCGAGCGGCTGGTCGACGCCAGCGCCAGCTTCGAGCAGCGCACCGGCGAGCCGATCGTGCAGTTCCGCTTTGACAGCGAGGGCGCGCGGCGCTTCAGCCGCATCACCCAGGACAACGTCGGCAAGCCCTTCGCCATCGTACTCGACGGCAAGGTGCTGAGTGCGCCAGTGATCCGCGAGCCGATCACGGCCGGTTCCGGGCAGATCAGCGGCCAGTTCACGATGCAGGGCGCGCGCGACCTCGCCGTGCTGCTGCGGGCGGGAGCGCTGCCCGTGCCGATGAAGGTGATCGAGGAGCGCACCGTCGGCGCCGACCTCGGCAGCGACGCGATCGAGCAGGGCGTGACCACCGGCCTGATCGGCTTCGCGCTGGTCTTCGCCTTCATGGTCGTGCTCTACGGGGCATGGGGGCTGGTGGCAAACCTGGCGCTGACGATTAACGTCACCCTGACCTTCGCGGCACTCAGCCTGCTGGACGCGACGCTGAGCTTGCCGGGTATCGCCGGCATCGTGCTGGGCATTGGCCTGGCGGTCGACGCCAACGTGTTGATCAACGAACGCATCCGCGAAGAGATTGGCCGCGGCCGCGGTACGCGGGCGGCACTCGATGCCGGATTTCAGCGCGCCTACAGCACCATCGTCGACTCCAACGTCACGACCCTGATCGCGACGACATTGCTGTTCGTGTTCGGCTCCGGTCCGGTGCGTGGCTTCGCGGTGACGATGGGCCTGGGCATCCTCATCTCCATGTTCACCGCCGTCTCCGTCGTGCGCATAATCATGGCGCTGTGGGTCGGCGGCGGCCGCAAGCCCCGGCAGCTGGACATCCGCCCGCTGTTCGGGGCGCGCCTGTTCCCCGATCGCACCGCGTGGCGCTTCATGCGGGTACGCTTCGCCGGCATCGCGCTGTCGGCGATGCTGTCGATCGGCTCGCTGGCGCTGCTCGTCTCGCCAGGACTGAACTACGGCATCGACTTCAAGGGCGGCACGCTGGTCGAGATCCGCACCGAGGAACCGGCGCGGCTCGACTTGTTGCGCCCGGCGCTGGGCGGGCTCGGGCTGGGTGAGGTCGCGCTGCAGGAGGCCGGTTCGCCGCGCCAGGTCCTGATCCGCATCGAGCGTCAACCCGGCGACGACCAGGCGCAGCTCGCGGCCACCGACAAGGTCAAGGCTGTGATCGCGGTCGTGGCGCCGGGCTCGTCGATCGAACGTGTCGAGGTTGTCGGACCGAAGGTCAGCGGCGAGTTGATGGAGGCGGGCGTGCTTGCCGTCGCACTCGCGGCGCTGGCGATGCTGATCTACATCTGGGTGCGCTTCGAGTGGCAGTTCGCCGTCGGCGCGATCGCCACCTTGGTGCTCGACGTCACCAAGACGCTCGGGTTGTTCGCGTTGACAGGCATGGACTTCAATCTGACGGCGGTCGCGGCGCTGCTCACCCTCGTCGGTTACTCGGTCAACGACAAGGTCGTGGTCTATGACCGCATGCGCGAGAATCTGCGGCTCTACAAGACCATGCCTTTGCGCGAGCTGATCGACCTCAGCATCAACGCCACCCTGGCACGCAGCATCTACACCTCGGCGACGGCGTTCCTGTCGATGCTGCCCATGGCGCTGGCCGGCGGCAGCGCGGTCGACAATTTCGCCGTGGCCATGGTGTTCGGCATCGTCGTCGGCGCAAGCTCGTCGATTTTCATCGCCGCGCCGATCCTGCTCTTCCTGGGTGAGGGCCGGCTGGGCCGCCGCGTGCCGACCAGCGCCGTGAAAAGCGAGATCGAGCAGCTTGGCGCCAGAGCGAAGGAGGACGTTGCGAGTTGATGGTCCGACCTATGGTCAGGCGTTGTCGCAGTCGTACCGGCTCCGTGCTAGCGTATCCAAAAGACGTCCATGGGAGGAAACAATGCGCTGCCTTTCGATCGCCATCGCGGCGATGTTGTCATGTTGCCTGCTTGGCTCACCGGCCCTTGCCCAGAACAAGGGGGTCAAGATCGGCGTGCTGGACGACATGTCCGGCCCCTACGCCGAGAACACCGGCCCGGGCGACGTTGCCGCCGTCAAGTTCGCGATCGCCGATTTCGGCGGTTCGGTCCTCGGCAAGCCGATCGAGATGGTGTCCGCTGACTTTCAGAGCAAGGTCGACGTCGGCGTCGGCATCGCCAAGCGCTGGTACGACGACGAAGGCGTCGACATGGTCATCGGCATCCCGAACTCGGCCATCGCGCTCGCCCTGGTGAAGGTGGCGCAGGAGAAGAACCGGATCGTCATGCCGACCGCTGCCGCGACCTCGGCGCTGACCGGCAGTGGCTGCGGCCCCAACAGCATTCACTTCATCTACGACACCTATGGCCAGACGAAGACGATCGTCGAGGCGCTGAGCAAGCAGGGCGGCGACAGCTGGTTCTTCGTCACCGTCGACTACGCCTTCGGCCTGGCGATCGAGCAGGATGCGACGCAGTTCATCAAGGCGGCAGGCGGCAAGGTCATCGGCTCGGTCCGCCATCCGCTGAACACGGCCGATTTCTCGTCCTACATCCTCCAGGCCCAGGCCTCCAAGGCCAAGGGATTGATGGTCGCCAACGGTGGTGCCGACATCATCAACGCCGTCAAGCAGGCCGCCGAATTCGGCCTGGCCAAGCAGGGCATGCGCATCAGCGCACCGCTGGCG
The DNA here is from genome assembly GCA_019239835.1 of Alphaproteobacteria bacterium. GTDB lineage: Bacteria > Pseudomonadota > Alphaproteobacteria > Reyranellales > Reyranellaceae > JAFAZJ01. The sequence goes on from JAFAZJ010000032.1 coordinate 5,952, forward strand.
CAGTTTCCGGATGTGAAGGGGCTGGGGCTGAAGACGGCCCAGGGGCTGCTGCTCGCCAGCCCGTTCTACTACGACATGAACCCGCAGGCGCGGGCCTACACGGACCGCTTCACCAAGGAGATCGGCCGGCCACCGTCCTTCATCCAGGCGGGCACCTATGGTGCGGTGATGCACTACTTGAAAGCCGTGCAGGCGGCGGGCACGACCGAGGCCAAGGCCGTCTTGGCCAAGATGCGCGACCTTCCGATCAACGATTTCATGACCAAGGACGGGCAGGTGCGCGCCGACGGCCGCGTGATCCGCGATATGTACCTGATGCAGGTCAAGACACCCGATGAATCGAAGGGCGATTGGGACCTCGCCAAGATCATCGCGACCGTGCCCGGTAAAGACGCCTTCCGGCCGATCGCCGATGGCGGTTGTCCGCTGACCGCCGCTAAGTAAGCGGCGGCCGGCGGCGAGCAGCTGCCTGTTCCCGGTGGGGGCCGCGTCTCAACGCGGCACGAGATCGAACGAGTCGATGAATCGGCGAGTGTCCGGCCGGTCCGGCGTTCCGCCGGCCATGGCGACAACGATCTGGTACAGGCAGTTCTCCCGCATCGCGGTGCGCATCACCCAGATGATATTGCCCTTCTGCTCGATGATGAAGTCGCGCGCGGGAAAGCCGGCAACCGAGATCTCCTTGTTGTCCCGTAGCATATGGCCCTTGGCGGTCCCGTTCATGGCGTCGATCAAGAGCTGTCTGGGCTCCTTTCCGATCAATACGCGCGGCTCATAGAAAGCGTGCGTGGCAACGTAGAGTGCGCCGGAAACCTCGACGGCCGCCTCGATCATGGTAGTGGCCTCGCCGTTGCGCGAAACGGGGACGGGCGACACTTTCGGCGTGCCCGGCATCTCGATGCGATAGCCTGCGCCCGCCGGCCGGTACTCGCGCCAACTCTGCGACCGCGCCGCCGCCGCTGAGGCGGCCAGCACCAGCATAATGGCGACGCACAGCAGACTTGGACGGCACGGATGGAACGACAGGCGCATAGGATCTACCCTTGCTTCGTTGCCGCCCATCGTCGCCGCAATCGGAAGGCCGGACAACTCTCGCACGACTGGCGCAGTGTCGACTACATTGCCTGTCGGCAATGATCGAGGATCGGTGGAGACGGCATGACGGATGAGGCGGCAACGGCGCGGGTGATCCGATTCCTGCGCAGGGTAGCCGCGTCGATCGCCGTGATGAGCGCGGTGCTCTGCGCCATCGCCCTGGTCTACACGCTGTTCTTCAAGATGCCCGATCCGGAGGACCCGTTCGCCGCCGCGCATCGTGCAGCCAACGTCCGCTACGAGGTGCTATGGCTGGGCATCAGCATCGTGGCGGCGACCACGGCGCTGGTCACGCGCAGCCTGGCCTGGGCCTATTTGCCGCTCTGCCTCCTGGGCCTCGAGGCCGGCGGCCATGTCGTGCACTGGCTGGTAACTGGCGGGCGCTATCATCCGCTGCCGCCCGAGGTGCGCGAGCGCTTCGAGCCGCACCCGCTGTTGGTTGGTATTCCGCGACCCGGCACGCACGGGCCGTTCACGCATACCGCGCAGCACCGGCGTCTGACGATCAACAAGGACAAGGCGCCCGATGCGCGCCGCATCTTCGTGTTCGGCGGCTCGACTACCTACGACGCGGGCGTCGGCGATGCCGATACATGGGCGACGCAGCTCTCGCGCCGGCTCGGCCCAGGCTTCGTGGTCGAGAACCACGGCATGGACGGCTACAGCAGCGTCGAGACCCTGGTGCAGACGCTGTTTGATTTCCGCGAGTCCAAGCCGGTCTGCGCCGTGTTTTACATGGGCTGGAACGATCTGCGCAGCGCGCATCTTGCGACGCTCAAGCCCGACTACAGCGATTTCCATTTGCCGCACCAGGCCGGCAATCTCGGCCTGCAGCCGACGCTCGCGATCGAGTCGTATTCGGTGGTGGCGCGGCTGGTCGTATCGCTGGTGCGCCCGCCGCTGCCGCGGGCAATCGGCACAGTGTCGTCGGCGTACGATCCGAAGTTGGCGGCGATCTATCTCGGCAACATGGACCTGATCGTCACCATCGCGCGGCATCAGGGGGTGAAGCCGATCTTCGTGCCGCAGGTAATCGATCACGCGCGCCATGCGGCCAACACCGGCTATGGCTGGGTGCCGCTGGTGCCCTATCACGACGTGCCGAAGGTGCTTGACCAGCTCAACGAGGATCTGCGCCGCCTGGCGGCGCGGCTCGACGTGCCGTTCATCGACACGCCGCTCTCGGTGAACTGGCATGCCGACGACTTCGTCGACGACGGCCATTTCAACGCCGTGGGCGCCGGCAAGTTCGCCGACGCGCTGGCCGGCCCGATCGCCAGGGAATGCGGACCATAGAGAAGGGCGCATGAAGATCACCGACATCGTCTGCCACGTGCTGCAGAGCAAGGTGGACAAGCCCTTCGTCTCGGCGCGCGGCTGGGTCTATGCGACGCGCTCGTCCTGCGTGGTCGAGATCAGCACCGACGACGGCGTCACCGGCTGGGGCGAGTGCTACGGCCCCTCGGCGGTGGCCAAGGCCTTCATCGAGACGCAATACCGCGGCCGCCTGATCGGCCGTGATCCCTTCGACGTCGAGGTGATCTGGGAGGACTTGTACAATCGCATCAAGGACTACGGCACCACAGGCATGGCGATCTCGGCGATGTCGGGCATCGACATCGCGCTGTGGGACATCATGGGCCGCGCGGTGGGCAAGCCGGTGCACAAGCTGCTGGGCGGTGCCTATCGCAACTCGGTGATCCCGTACGCGACCGGCCTCTACTTCATCGACATGAACCGGCTCATCGAGGAGGCGGTCGAGGAGGCGCTGGAGTTCAAGGCGATGGGTTTCCGCGCCATCAAGATGAAGATCGGCCTGGGCGACCTGAAGCTCGACGCCGCGCGCGTCGCGGCGGTGCGCAAGGCGATCGGCCCCGACATCAAGCTGGCGGTCGACGCCAACCACTGCTTTTCTGTACCCAACGCCATCAAGCTCGGCCGCATGCTGGAGGAGCACGACATCCTCTGGTTCGAGGAGCCGATCAGCCCCGAAGACCACGATGGCTACGTCGAGGTCACCAGGGCGCTCGACATGGCCGTGGCCGGCGGCGAGAACGACTTCACGCGTTGGGGCTTCCGCGACGTCATCGCGTCCAAGGCGATGGACATCGTGCAGCCCGATCTTTGCGCCGCCGGTGGTTTTTCGGAATGTCGCAAGATCGCCGTCCTTGCCTCCGCCTTTGGCGTCGAGTGCGTGCCGCATGCCTGGGGCTCGGCGATCGGTCTGGCGGCCACGGTACAATTCCTTGCCGCGCTGCCCGACCAGCCGCCGGCCTTCCGGCCGATGCCGCCGATGCTGGAGTTCGAACAGACACCCAACCCGCTGCGCGACCATCTCGCGACCGTGCCCATCGAGCAGCAGAACGGCGTCGTACGCGTGCCCGACGGTCCGGGCCTGGGCATCGAGATCGATCGTACAGTGCTGGCCAAGTACAAGGTCGCCTGAGCATGAAGATCACCGCCATCCGTGGCACCTGGGTGCATGTGCCGATCCCCGAGTCGGGACAGCACGTCAGCAATTTCGGCCGCGTCGCCTCGTTCGACTCGGTGATCGTGCGCATCGACACCGATGCCGGCATCACCGGCTGGGGCGAGGCCAAGGCAGGCGTGGGATCGGCGGCCTCCTGCGCGGGACTGGCGGCGATGGTCAATCTCGATCTCGCGCCGATGCTGATTGGCCAGGACCCGCGCGACATCTCCCGACTGTGGGACGTGATGTACAACAGCCAGCGCGAGGGCCATGCCATCGCCCGTGGGCATGGGTTGCCGCAGCTCGGCCGGCGCGGGCTCACCATCAGCGCGATCGGTGGCATCGACATCGCGTTGTGGGACATCCTCGGCAAGTCGCTCAACGCGCCGGTGTGGCGACTGCTTGGTGGACGGCGTGCCGAGCGCATGCCGGCCTATGCCTCGGGCGGTTGGGCCGACGCGGCCAATATCGGCAAGCAGTTGCTGGGCTATGTCGAGAAGGGCGGCTTCCGCGCGGTGAAGATGCGTGTCGGCGTGATGGACGGCACGCCTTCGCGCTCGGCTCAGCGTGTGAAGGCGGCGCGTGCGGCGCTGGGGCCGGACATCGGGCTCGCCTGCGATGCGCACGGCACCTTTACCGTCGCCGAAGCCAAGGCCTTCGCGCGCATGGTCGAGGAGTGCGACCTGATGTGGTTCGAGGAGCCGGTGTCGGGCGACGACAAGAGCGGCATGGCCGAGGTGCGCCGCTCGTCCTCGGTGCCGATCAGCGCCGGCGAGAGCGAATTCACACGGCATGATTTCCGCGACCTCGCCGAGCTGCGCGCCGCCGACATCCTGCAGCCCGATCTGGCGATCGCCGGCGGCATCACCGAGGGCGTGCGCATCTCGGCCATCGCCTCGGCCTTCAACCTGCGCCTGGCGCCGCATCTGTGGTCGGGCGCGCCGGGCTTTGCCGCGGGGCTGGCGCTGGCGGCGACCTCTTCCGCCGGCTTCATTCTGGAGTACTCTCTGGGCAGCAATCCGATGCTGCAGGAATTGGTACGCGAGAAGTTCCCGGTGACTGATGGCATGGTCGAGATTGCCGACCGGCCGGGGCTGGGCATCACGGTGGACGAGAGTTTCGTCGAGAAGTACGCACGACGCTGACGCAAGGAGGCGATCATGTCGGCCGAACCCAAACCCGTTGCGATGATGGTTGGCGCCGCCACCGTCTTCACCGTGCGCGACATCGCGGCCAGCCGCGATCATTTCCGCGACGTGCACGGCTTCACCATCACCTTCGAGTGGGGCACGCCGCTGCACTACGTCTGCATGTGCCGCGACGAGGTGGCGCTGCACCTGCTGTCGGCCGCGGGCACCAAGCGCCAGCCCGGCCAGAGCGGCCTGTGCATCTTCGTCCGCGACGTCGATGCGGTATACGAGGAGCTGAAGGCGCGCGGCGACAACATCCTGAAGCCGCCGGAAACTTATGCCTATGGCATGCGCGACTTCGACGTCCTCGATCTCGACGGCAATCAAATCACGTATGGCATGGGTGTGAACGAAAACGAGAAGTGATCAATAAGGGGA
>JAFAZJ010000119.1 GCA_019239835.1 Alphaproteobacteria bacterium
CTACGGCTCGCCGCGCGATGAGCATCTGGTGATGCCCAAGGACATGGCGATCCTGGTCGAGATGTCGAACGGCTTCATCCCGCGTCTGACGCGCCGGCTCGACTTCCTGCATCTGCCGGTGCCGAAGGACCGCAGCGACGATGCCTACTTTGCACCGCTGAAGGATCTGAAGCTGCCGAAGGACACCACGCTCTATCTCGGCCTGGTCCACTTCGACGATCACCGCGGCGACATGCTGCGCGCCGCGGCGGCGCGCAAGGTCGTGCAGGCCTTCGGCCTGTCGAGCGAATGCGGCTGGGGTCGCACCGATCCCGAGCGCGTGCCTGGCCTGATCGCCGCGCATCGTCAGGCGATGGAAAAGCTGGGCGGCTGACGATGGCCGAGTCCGTGATTCGCCGGCGCACCGAGGCGCGCGTCGCCTGGCTGGAATTCAATCGCCCGCCGGTGAACGCCTTCACCCAGCCGATGGTCGAGGAAGTGCGTGCCGCCATCGTTGCGGCGATCGCCGATCCGCAAGCGCGCGTGCTGGTGCTGGCCAGCGCCGTCGACGGCTACTTCAGCGCCGGCGCCGACCTGAAGGCCTTCGCCACGATGAGAGGCCCGCAGATGCGCGGCTGGGCGGAGCTGTGCCACGACATCGTGCGCCTGCTGCGCAACTCGCCCAAGCCACTGCTGGCGGCGATCAACGGCACGGCGGTCGGTGGCGGGCTGGAGATGGCGCTGCATTGCGACATCCGCTTCGCCGCCGCGGATGCGAGGCTCGGCCAGCCCGAGATCAAGATCGCCTTCCTGCCGCCGATCGCTACCACACAGGCGCTGGTGCGCCTGATCGGCCGCCCGCGCGCCATTCGCTATCTCTACGACGGTACGATGGTCGAGGCGGCGCGCGCACAGGAATGGGGCCTGGTCGACGAGCTGGTGGCGCCCGCCGAGTTGCGCCACCACGTGCAAGCCTATGCCGAGCACCTCGCCGCCAAGCCCGCCGCCGCGCTGGCCGCGATCCGCCGCACCATCACCCTGGGCGGCGGCGTGAGCTTCGAGGAAGGCATGGCGATGGAGCTCCATGCCGTCGAGCAACTGGCCGACACGCCGGACTTCGCCGAAGGTGTCGACGCCTTCCTCAACAAGCGCGCCCCGAAGTGGTCGGACCGATGAGTGCAGCGTTGCGTCGTGTGTTTCCGTATGCGTTCTGGCTCTGCGTGTTGATCCTCGCGGTGCTGTCGTGGCTACCGGGCGAGGATCTGCCGCGTACCGGTCTTGCCGGTCGCCTCGAGCATTTCATCGCCTATGCCGGCACCTCGCTGATGGGTGGCCTCGCCTGGCCGACTCGCCATCACGCGCTGCTGTTGATCGGCGGCCTCGCCGCCTTCGCCGCGGTGATGGAGCTGGGCCAGATCATCGTGCCGGGCCGCCATCCATCTGTCTGGGACTGCCTCGCCAGCAGCGCCGGCGCCCTCACCGCGGTCGTGGTGGTACGCCTGCTCGCGCGAAACCGGTCCGCATGACCCGCCCGCTTCTGGGCATCACGATCCTCGAGATCGATGGCCCGCATACGCCACTGTGTATCCGGCTCGCCACCTCGCTAGCGGCCAAGATCGCCGCCGACCTCGGCGCGCGCGTGCTGAAGCTCGAGCCGCCAGGCGGCGACATGGTGCGCACCACGCCGCCATTGTTGCCCGCCGACGGCCGCAGCGCGCTCTTTCAGTTCCTCAACACGTCGAAGCGCTCGATCACGCTGCCCACCGACCGACGCGCCGCGCTCGACGCCCTGCTCGCCGGCCGCATCGATGCGGCGCTGTACGAGGAAGGCGATGTCGTCGCCGCCGCCCTGCTCGCCGAGCGCAACGTGGCGCGGGTCGAGATCGCGGGATGGCCCGAGAGCATGCCGCAACCGCATCCGCCGCTCAGCGGCTTCACCGTGCTGGCGCTGGGCGGCCTGCTCGACATGGTGGGCGAAGCCCACCGCGAGCCGTTGCGTCTGGGCGGTCATCAGGGCTCCTATCCCGCCGGCCTCGCCGCCTTCACCGCGCTGATGGCGCAGCTTGCCGCCAAGAACGTACCGCCGGCGCGTGTCTCGCTGGTCGAGGCGCTGCTGTGGGTGAACTGGAAGGCTGCCGCCGGCGCCCATGCCGATGGCAAGGCACCGACGCGCGACGGCACGCGCTCGGAGTTCCAGGTCGTGCCCTGTGCCGACGGCCACATCGCGCTGGTCTATGGCGTGACGCAGTTCGATGCCGTCGCCGCGCTCATCGCCGATCCGCGCCTGAACGATCCACGCTTCGCCACACGTCCCGAGCGCCGTCGGCTGATCACCGAGATCTACGACGTGCTGAAGCCGTGGTGCGCGACGCGCACACGTGCCGAGATCTACAAGGCGGCGCAGGCGCGCGGCATTCCCTTCGGCGCCATTGTGACGCCCTTCGAGCTGATCAGCGATCCGCAGATGGTCGATCGCGGCTTCATCGTCGACATGGACGGCCTGAAGATGCCGCGCCTGCCGGTGCTGTGGAATGGCACTGGCTTCGCGCCATCGCCGCTGATCGAGGAGGCCGGACGATGAAGCCGCTGTCCGGTATTCGCGTGCTCGATTTCGGCCTGCTGACGGCAGGCGCCAACACCTCGGCGATGCTGGCCGATCTCGGCGCCGACGTGGTGAAGATCGAGTCGGGCGCCTACATGGATCCGTTCCGTACTGTCGGCCAGCGCGACACGGCGCCGGGCTGGTGGAACCGCTCGCCGCAGTTCCACTTCACCAACCGCAACAAGCGCGGCGTGGCGCTGAACCTCAAGCATGCCGAAGGCCGCCGCCTGATCCTCGAGCTGGCGAAGGGCTGCGATGTCGTGGTCGAGAACTTCCGGCGAGGCGTGCTGGAACGCTTCGGGCTCGACTACGCCGCGCTGAAGGCGGTGAACCCGCGCATCGTGCTGGCCTCGATCTCCAGCCAGGGCGATACCGGGCCCAACCGCCTGCACGCCTCCTATGGCTCGACGCTCGACGCCACCGGTGGCATGGCGGCGCTCACCGGCTACGCCGATGACGGCCTGCCGCGCATCTCCGGCATGGACGTGAACTATCCCGACCAGGTCGTCTCGCTGCTCGCTTCAGGACTCGTTATCGCCGCGGTGATGAACGCGCGTCGCACCGGCGAAGGCGCGCTGCTCGACATCTCCCAGCGCGAGATCGCGAGCTTCATGATCGGCGAGGAGATCGTCGCGGCCGGCGCCGACCCGAAGCGCCGCGCGCCACCGCGTCAGGGCAACGCACAAGACGGCATCGCCTCGCAGCGCTGCTATCGCTGCACCGATGGCCGCTGGGTCGCCGTCACGCTACGCGATGCCAACGACGAGATGACCAGCAAGCGAGTCACGGCGCAGATGAACCTTGCTGAATGGTGTGCTGCGCGTGGTGCCTCGGATGCTACCGCAGAGCTCAACGCCGCAGGCCTCGCCGCCGCCGTCGTGCGCGACGGCATGGACCTGATCCGTGAGCGCAATTTGGCCGGCGACACGCTGGCGTGGCTGCCCGATGGCGGGTTGGTGAAGGGCATGCCCTATCGCTTCGCCGGTGTGCCGCTGGTGGTCGAACGACGTGCCCCGGATCTCGGCGAGCATACGAACGAAACGCTGCGCGAGTTGCTGGGCCTCGACGACGACGCACTCGCGAAGCTGGCGGCGCTGGGCGTGACATCGGCCGAGCCCGAGAGGATCTGAGGAGACCGTCATGTCGCGCGTCCGCGAGATCGCCGCCCAGCTCGAGATCCCGATGATCGCCGCGCCGATGTTCCTGGTGTCGAACCCGGCCATGGCGCTTGCCTGCTGCGCCGAGGGCATCATGGGCAGCTTCCCGGCGCACGGCACGCGCGATCGCGAGACCTTCGCGTCGTGGCTGGTCGAGATGCGCGAGGGCATGAAGCGCCTGCACGACCAACCCGGCGGCGAACGCGTGGCGCCATGGGCGGTGAACCTTGTGGTGCATCCGTCCAACCCGCGCATGGCCGGTGACCTCGAGCTGTGCATCGAGCACAGGGTGCCCGTGATCCTGACCTCGAAGGGCGCTCCGGGCGACGTCTTCAAGCGCATCCACGACTATGGCGGCGTCACGCTGCACGACGTCGCCAGCCAGCGCCACGCCGAGAAGGCGATCGAGGCCGGCACCGACGGCGTGATCGCCGTGGCCGGCGGCGCCGGCGGCCACACCGGCACGATCAATCCGTTCGCGCTGCTTAACGAGATCCGCCGCATCTTCGACGGCATTGTCGTGCTCGCCGGCGGCATGACCACCGGCCGCGACGTACTGGCGGCGCAAGCGATGGGCGCCGACCTGGTCTATCTCGGCACGCGCTTCATCGCCACGCGCGAGGCGAACGCGACCGACGCGCACAAGGCGATGATCGTCGATTCGCGCGCCACCGACGTCTTCCTCAGCGCCGCGATCGACGGCGCGCCGACCAACTGGCTGACCAAGAGCCTGCTGGCCGCCGGCATCGACCTCGACGTGCTGCGCACCACGCTGCCCGGCAAGATCGTCGCCGCCGGCGAGAGCCGTAAACGCTGGAAGGACATCTGGACCGCCGGCCACGGCGTCGGAAACATCGACGACGTGCCGACCACGGCGGAACTGTGCCGTCGCCTCAAGAGCGAATACGCCGACGCGCGCTCGGCCTTCAGCCGCTCGTTGCAATCGGTCCCTTGAAGACGAAAAACGCGCCGAGTGCGATGAAGGCGAAGCCGATGGCGTGGTTCCAGGTCAGCGACTCCTTGAGGTAGAGCACCGAGAAGGCGGCGAAGACCAAGAGCGTGATCACCTCCTGCATGGTCTTGAGCTCGGCGGCGCTGTAGGCGGCGTGACCGAAGCGGTTGGCCGGCACGGCGAAGCAGTACTCGATGAAGGCGATGCCCCAGCTTGCGATCACCACCAGCCACAGCGGCCGGTCGGTGAACTTCAGGTGGCCGTACCACGCAAAGGTCATGAAGACGTTGGACACCAGCAGCAGCACGATGGGCGCGACCTGCGGCCAGGATAGGGAAGCGAAGGGCATGGAACCTCGCGCGAGAGGGGACGCTGAACTTTCTTGGCAGAGCCTGAGCCATCGCCACTTTTTCGTCGTAACAAAATTGTAACGCGAGACTCCGAGGCGTATACGTCGCCTGAAGGAGGGACGCAGGAAGGATCATGCACGGTCTTCGACTGGTGATCGACCTGATCGGCGCGGTGGCGCTGCTGCTGTGGGGCGTGCGCATGGTGCGCACGGGCATGACGCGTGCCTTCGGCGCCTGGCTGCGCCGCGCGATCCAGGCTTGCGGCCGCAACCGCATGACCGCCTTCGGCTCCGGCCTGTTCGTCACCGGCCTGCTGCAGAGCTCGACCGCCACGGCGCTGCTGCTGTCATCCTTCGCCGGCCGCGGCCTGATCGCGCTGCCGGTGGCGCTGGCGGTGATGCTGGGCGCCGATGTCGGCTCGACAATTGCCGCACAGGTCTTCTCCTTCGATATCGGCTGGGTCTCGCCGCTGCTGATCGCCACGGGTGTTTTCGCCTTCCTCGGTTCGCAAGCCGAGCGCTTCCGGCACATGGCGCGCATCGCCATCGGGCTGGGCCTGATCCTGCTGGCGCTGCGCCTGCTGGGCAGCGCCGCCGAGCCGCTAAAGCACTCCGCGACGTTCTCCGTCGTCGCCGGCGCGCTGGGCGACGAGCCGGCGCTGGCGCTGCTGCTGGCCGCGCTCGTCACGTGGTTGGCCCATTCCAGCCTGTCGATCGTGCTGCTGGTGATGTCGTTCGCCGCCGCCGGCGTGATTCCGCTGCCCACGGCGCTGGCCATGGTGCTGGGCGCCAATCTCGGCGGCGCCATCGCACCCTTCCTCGACCAGGCCGGCCAGACCGCCAAGGCGCGCCGCGTACCGCTGGGCAATGTGGCGATGCGCGTGATCGGGGCGATCCTTGCACTGCCCGTCCTTACCTGGGCGGCGCGCGCACTGGCAGAGATCGAGCCCGAGACGGCACGCGTGGTGATCAACTTCCACACCGCCTTCAACCTCGCCACCGCGCTGATCTTCCTGCCGCTCACCGGGCTGATCGCGCTGCTGGTCTCGCGCCTGCTGCCGGAAAAGCCGGCAGCGGAAGATGCCGGCGCGCCGCGCTATCTCGACGCCGCCGTGCTCGACACACCGAGCGAGGCGCTGGCCTGCGCGATGCGCGAGACCTTGCATCTGGGCGACAATGTCGAGCGCATGCTGCGCCAGACCATGGAGGCGATCGAGCGCGCCGACATGAAGCTCACGCGCGAAATCGAGCACGCCGACGATTCGGTCGACAAGCTCTACGAGTCGATCAAGCTCTATTTGATCGGCGCCTCGCGCTCGGAGCTGTCGCTCGAGGAAAGCCGACGCGCCGCCGAGATCCTGACCTTCGTCACCAACCTCGAGCATATCGGCGACATCATCGATAAGAACCTGATGGAGCTGGCGGCCAAGAAGGCCAAGAACCGCCTGTCGTTCTCGGCCCAGGGCCTCGCTGAACTGCGCGCCTTCCACCAGCTGGTGATGGATAACCTGCGGCTGGCCTACAACGTTTTCGCCACCCGCGACATCGTGCTGGCGCGCCGGCTGCTGGCCAGCAAGGCCACGATCCGCGAGGCCGAGCAGCGCGCCGCCGAGAGCCATTTCGCACGCCTGCGCGAGGGTCGGCCGGAATCGCTGGAGACCAGCTCGATCCACATGGACATCGTGCGCGACCTCAAGCGCATCAACAGTCACCTGACCTCGGTCGCCTATCCGATCCTCGAGGAGGCCGGCGAGCTGGCCGACTCGCGCCTGCGCGATCGCGAGAGCGCGCCTGCGCCATCATCCACGACCGGCAGACCCGCGACGCAACTGTAAGCGTCGCAGCGCGACCGTCACGCGGAAACCGGCTCCGGCGGACCTGCCGGGGACAGATCGGGCGCCATCTCGACACGCCAGGTCGGCGGCAGTCTCCGGTTGGACCCCTTGCCGTACGTGCTTGGGATGTACCAGCGGGTGTTGTCGCCCACGATGCCGACCCCGACGATGGTGCCTCGGGGAATTTCGGCTCTGATCATCTTTCCGGCGACGGCGGGCCGCGGATCGTACGGCCACCAGTACTTGCTGTAGCCCCTCGGGGACTCCGCCTGGTAGACCCAGCACCTGCTCTTCGTCGTGAAGATCTGCACGCGGTTGAGTTGTTCCTCGCCGTTGCCCTGGTTGTCCGCGAAGATTTCGTCGAGGAGCTCGGCCTTGGGAGCGTATTCCATGACCGCAAGCATGTTGGTGTCGATGACGATCATGCCTGTCGGGACGGGAACCCCTTCCCGCACGTAAATCCCCGGATGGGGTTGGTAGTAGTCGTCTCCCTTGGTGGATTTCTTGAGGCTGCTGACGCGGGGCTCGGCAGGCAGTTCACCTCGAGACAGGAGCCTGCGTGACGCCTCAGGAGCATCGTTCAGCACGAACCCTCCCGGTTGGACCTGGCGGAAAATGTCTCTCATGGTGGTCTCTCCCCATCACCGGCGCGGCGCTCGATGAGCATTTGATCCCGCGATTGCCATCATCCGCCGATGCCCAGGCACACAGGTCTTAAGAGTTCCGAAAAATTGCAAATATATTCACTGATCATGTCGATACGCGTCGAGCCGTGCGCCGGCGCCACCGCTCGGCCACGGCAAGACCCTTGAACGGTCACGGTTTAGGGCCACATTCTCCATGCGGGGATGCCAGATTTGGGTCCCCGCCTGACTGCCCGCTCTAGGAGGAGGGGTGTCGTGACGACACGGGTTTCGCTGTTCAGTTCGCCGTTGCTGCTGGGTTTCGACCAGCTCGAGCGCACGCTCGACCGTCTGACCAAGCATCCGGCCGATGGCTACCCGCCCTACAACATCGAGCGGGTTGGCGACAACGGTCTGCGCATCACGCTGGCCGTGGCCGGGTTCACGTCGGATGACCTGACGATCGAGCTCGCCGAAAATCAGCTTCTGGTGCGCGGCAAGCAGCAGGAGGACCCCGACCGGGTCTACCTGCATCGCGGCATCGCGGCGCGCCAGTTCCAGCGCAGCTTCATGCTGGCCGAGGGGATCGAGATTGCCGGCGCGCGGCTCGACAACGGGCTGCTGTCGATCGAACTGGTGCGCCCGAAGATCGAGCCCAAGGTGCGATCGATTCCGATCGAGACCGCGAAATCCGCTGGCACAGGCCGTGCATCTGGCGTGAAGACCATTGATGTCGGCCCGGACAGCACCAAATAGCCAGTCCCGCGTTGAGTGAGTCCAGCGTTGAGTAGGCGTACGAGCGAGCGCCCAAGGAGGGCTCCAACCATGATTGCGACACCTGCCCCCAGAGCGACGTTGACGCCCGCCGAGTTCGCGGCCTTTGGCCTCGAGCAGGTGGCGTATCTCCGCCCCGTCCAGACGACCGATGGAATCAGCGCGATCGGCGTGTTCTCGGCCGACGGCCGCCAGCTGGCGACCGCGCCCTCGACGGAGCTTGCCCAGGCGCTGGTGCGCCAGAACGACCTCGAGCCGGCGCTGGTTCACTAGAGGACGTCTTGCCGCCGCTCCGCGCCCGCGGGGCGGCGGTGCTTACGCCGCCTGCGGGCGCGCGAAGCCAGTCAGCAGTGCGTAGATCGCGTCCGCGTTCGACGAGGCGCGAATTTTTTCCACCAACGTCCGGTCCCGCATCGCGCGCGAGACACGCGCCAGCGCCGTCAGGTGATCGGCGCCCGCGCCTTCCGGCGCGATCAGCATGAAGATCAGGTCGACCGGTCGATCGTCGACCGCGTCGAAGTCGATCGGCGTCACCAGGCGCGCGAAGACGCCGTGCAGGCTCTTCAGGCCGGCAATGCGCGCGTGCGGAATGGCGATGCCACCACCCAGCCCGGTCGATCCCAGCTTCTCGCGCTCCCACACCGCGTCGATGATGGTGCGCTCGTGCAGGCCGCTGGCGGCGGCGGCGCGATAGGCCAGCTCCTGCAGGGTCTGTTTCTTGGCGGTGGCGCGCAAATCGGCGATCACCGAGCGCGGACTGAGCAAGGTCGCGATGTCCATCCGCTTGCAATCCTTCTCGCCCGAGGGGTGGGCGGCCGAATCCGTCTTGCTTTTGTCTTCAGATGCCATCGTGGCGAAACCTCAGTGCGAAGCGTTGGCTGGATCGACCCAGCCGATATTCCCGTCGGTCCGCCGGTAGACCATGTTCATCAGGCCGTTCGCGCTATTGCGGAACATCAGCGCCGGTTGCTGGGCGAGATCAAGCCGCATCACCGCCTCGCCCACCGTCAACGTGGGGATATCCGTGCGCATCTCGGCGACGATCGCGGGGCCGGGCTCGACCGGCTCGGGCGCTTCCTCCGACTCGGCAGCGAGCACGAGATAGCGCGCCGACTGATCCTGGCCGTCGCGGCCGGCCTTCTGGTGATGATCGCGCAGGCGGCGCTTGTAGCGGCGCAGGCGCTTGGCGACGCGCTCGCTGGCGATCTCGTAGGCGGCATAGGCGTCGGTCGCCATGCCCTGGCTCTGCACCATGATATTGCGGCCGATATGGACGCTGACATCGGTCCGGAACTGGTAGCCGTCGCGCGAGAACACGACGGAGCCCTCGACGGCACGACCGAAGTACTTCTCGACGGCCAATACGAGTTCACGTTCGACGTGGGCGCGTAGCGAGTCGCCAACATCGATCTGCTTGCCGCTGACGGTGAGATTCATGCCACACCTGGTGACGCTAAAGGGGACGTCCCCGGCCGGAAGGCGGCGGACCATAGGGACGAGGCCCTATTGAGTCAAGGAACGCCGCAACCCCTTCGAGGACGCATTTTCCTCGCACTTGCAGGCGTCATGCCGCCAATTCACCGGCCATTCATGTGAATAGGCGCTGGCACCGGCATCTGGATCGACTTCTCCCTTCGCCGCTGTACCGAGGATGGGATCCGCATGGCCTCGCGATACTTCGCGACCGTGCGCCGGGCGATGTCAACACCCTCGCCGCGCAGCAGCTCGACGATGCGATCGTCGGACAGGGTCTCGCTCACCGGCTCAGCCGAGATCAGGCCGCGAATGCGCGAGCGCACCGACTCGGCCGAAACCGACTCCGCACCGCCGCGCGAGGGGATCGCAGCGGTGAAGAAGTACTTCAGCTCGAAGGTACCGCGTGGCGTCGCCATGTATTTGTGCGAGGTGACGCGGCTCACCGTGCTCTCGTGCATCTCCACGGCGATGGCGATGTCGCGCAGCACCAGCGGACGCAACGCCGAGACGCCCTTGCGGAAGAATCCTTCCTGCTGGCGGACGATTTCCTTCGCCACCTTCAGGATGGTGGTGGCGCGCTGGTCGAGCGCCTTGACCAGCCAGTTGGCCGACTGAAGACGCTCGGCGAGAAACTCCTTGGCCTCCTTGTCGCGCGCCGCGCGCGTCAGCGTCGTGGCGTAGCGTCGGTCGACCAGCACCTTGGGCAGCACGTCGCTGTTGAGCTCGATCTCCCACACCTCGCCCTGCTCCGGATGACGCGCCGGACGCAGGAAGAGATCGGGGATCACCGTCGCGCTGTCCGCTGAATCAAATTTGAGCCCGGGCTTGGGATCGAGCGCGCGCAGCTCGGCGACCATGTCGGTGAGATCCTCGGCATCGACACCGCAGCGCCGCTGCAGCCCGGCAAGATCACGCCGACCGAGCAGCTCGAGATTGTCGAGCAGCGCCGCCATCGCCGGATCGAGGCGGTCGCGATCGGCGAGCTGCGCGCCAAGACACTCCGAAAGCGTGCGGCTGAACAGGCCGGGCGGATCCATGCGCCGCAGCCGCGCCAGGATCGCCTCGAAGGCCGCACGCGCGACATCAAGCGCCTGACGCACCGCCTCGGCTTCGTCGGCACCCAGCCAACCCGAGGGTTCGAGCAGATCGGCCAGCCGCGCCGCGATCAGGCGCTCGGCGGAATCGGTGAACTCCAGCGAGATCTGGCGCAGCGCGTGGCGCACCAGGGAGTCGTCCTCGTCGGGCAGGCGCGCCAGCGGATCGCTCCAGTCCTCGCCGCCATGACCACCGCCGGCGCCGACGCCCGACCAGATCGAGCCGTCGCCGCCGAGATCGCGGTACTCCTCGCCATCATGCGCCACCGGCGCGTCGGTCAGCGCCGCGTTGCCGTCGCGCAGCATGGTCGCGGAGTCGCTGGACGGCATCGCCTCGACCGGCGCCGGCGCTTCCGGCTCCGGCGCATCCGATGGCGCCGAGCCGTTGAGCTCGGTGAGCAATGGATTGCGCTCCAGCTCGCCCTCGACATAGGTCGCGAGCTCGATCTGCGAGAGCTGCAGCAGCTTGATCGCCTGTTGCAGCTGCGGCGTCATCACCAGCGACTGGCGCTGGCCCAGCTCCAGCCGCGGGCCCAGCGACATGCGTGCCATGCCGCTCACAACCGGAAGCCCTTGCCGAGATAGGTCTCGATGACGCGTTCGTTGGCGACCAGCTCGCCGGGCGGACCGGCGGCCAGCACCGCGCCCTCGTGCATGACATAGGCGCGGTCGACCAGCTCCAGGGTCTCGCGCACCTTATGGTCGGTGATCAGCACGCCGATGCCACGCTGACTGAGCACGCCAATCAAGTCGCGCATGTCGGCGACGGCGATCGGATCGACGCCGGCCAGCGGCTCGTCGAGCAGCATGAAATGCGGCCGCGCCGCCAATGCGCGCGCGATCTCGACGCGCCGCCGCTCGCCGCCCGACAGCGCCGATGCCGGCGTGTCGCTCAGCCGCTCGAGGTCGAACTCCTCGAGCAGTGCGGCGATCATCGCCTCGCGCTCGGCTCGATCGGGCTCGGTGAGCTCGAGCACGGCGCGCAGATTGTCGACGACGCTCAAGCCGCGGAACACCGAGGATTCCTGTGGCAGGTAACCGATACCCAGCCGCGCACGGCGGAACATCGGCAGCTTGGTGATGTCGCGGCCATCGAGCAGCACGGCGCCGGAATCGGCGGAGATCAGGCCGCAAAGAATATGGAAGGTCGTGGTCTTGCCGGCGCCGTTGGGACCGAGCAGGCCGACCACCTCGCCGCGCCGCACGCTGAGCGACAGATCGCGCACCACGGGCCGGCGGTTGTAGCGCTTGTCGAGGCGCACCGCTTCGAGCCCGCTGTCGCTCGACACTTCCCGCAGCGCCGGCTCCCCCGGCGACTGCGCTTTCTTACCCCACGCCATCACAACGCCCCCGACCCACACTTCATTATCGTCACCGGCATGGCGCACCCTTCGGCGCGCCGCCTTTGTCCACCACCACGGCGACGCGACCGCGCGGCGCCGAGGTCACGCGCATCGAACCGTCCTTGGTATTGATCTCGGCCTCGGCGCCTTCCAGCCGGTCGTTGCCACGCGTCAGCTTCACGTCGCCCGAGAGCTGCGCATCGCCGGTCTGCGGGTTGTAGACGACGCGGTTGGCCTGCACCGTGCCGGAACAGGACGTCACGCGCACATCGCCTTCCGCCTCGACGCGCACCAGCTTTGTGCGACCGCGACCACCGGTCTCGACCGGCTCGAACTGCAAGGTCAGCACCTTCGCGCGCAGCTCCTCGCCGGGACGCATCAGGCGCACGCCGCCGCGCGCCACGACCAGCCGCTGATCCTCGTGCAGCTCGATGGCATCGGTCGCACTCAGCCGCGAATCGCCACTGCTGACCGCCAGCCCCGCGCCGCTAAGGCGGGCGAGATGCTTGTCGGTGTCGTACGTGCCGTGCCCGCCGGTCGCCACCATGTCGCCGCGCGTGATGCGCACCTCGCTCTCGGCTTCGACGCGGAACACCTGGCCGCGCATCGTGCCGTCGTCGCGGTACCAGGCGCGCAGCACGCCGGCAGCGACCGAGGTCTGGCCGCGGGTGAGCCGCGCATTGCCGCGTGCGATGTAGAGCTTCTGCGTCTTGTCCCACTCGAGGCCCTGGTCGGCGGTAACCTCGATGGCGCGGTCGGCCGCCTGCCCGGCGACGACGCCGGGGGTCAGGGTGATCAGCAGCGCGAGCGCGGCGGCGCGCATCTCAGCGCTCCTCCTCGGACGGCTGCAGCAGCAGGCGCACGCGGCCGGTGAAGATCACGCGCTCGCCCTGGCCGCGCACCTCGATGCCCTCGGCATCAACCTCGCCATCCGGCCCGTCGCCGCGGATCGGCCGGTCGCTGGTCATGCTGCCGGCGCGCGGATCGACGCGCAGGCGTTCGGCGACGATGGTGTTGCCGCGATCGTCGCGTGCCGTGACGTGGCCCTCGAAATCCAGTTGGCCCTCGTTGCGGTCGAAGCGGGCGGCATCCGACCAGACCTCGACGCGCCGTCCGTTGCGTGCCGTCAGCTCGATGCGCGGCGCCGAGAGCTCGATCACCGTGTCGTCGCGGCCGCGCTGGGTGGCGCGATCGGCGGCCAGGGAATAGGGCCGGTCGGAGCGGTCCAGGCCGCTCAAGCGCGGCCGATCGAGGCTGGCATAGTCCGGGCGATGGCCGATCAGCGGGGCGCGGCCCACCGGCATGCGCACCACGTCGCTGTCGAGCAGCGGCCACACCAGCCCGGCCATGACGATGAACAGGGCCACGAAAGGCAGCGCGATCTGGATGTGGGTGCTGTAGCGCACCAGATATGGCAGCGGCGCCGCCGGCCGGGCAACGAAGTGCCGGCGCCGTTCATGCCGGCGATCCGCAGGTAGCTTCGCGATGTCTGGGGCGCCCGTCCCGCTCATGCCAGGCATCTAGCGGGCCGTGTCAGTTCAATGTCAAAGCAATTTTCGCGCCAACTTGCCGCTGCTTGAGATGAAATCTTTTGCTAATGCGCGAAAATGTCCATTTCCGCCCAGCCCCCGAGATCGAGTTCGGCGCGTGTCGGCAGGAAGTTGAACGCCGCCTCGGCCAGATGCACGCGTCCTTCGCGCTGCAGCATGGCGTCCAGCTTTGCCTTCAATTTGTGCAGATGCAGCACGTCGGATGCGGCGTAGGCAATCTGCTCCTCGCTAAGCGTGTCGGCGCCCCAGTCGGACGATTGCTGCTGCTTGCTGAGCTCGACGCCCAGCAGCTCCTTGCACAGATCCTTCAGGCCGTAGCGGTCGGTATAAGTACGCACCAAGCGAGCAGCGATCTTGGTGCAATAGACCGGCTGGGTGACGACCCCGAGGTAGTGGCGCATCACGGCGATGTCGAAACGGGCGAAGTGGAACAGCTTCAGCCGGTTGGGATCGGTCAGCAGGGCGGCGAGGTTGGGCGCGTTGTATTGGCCGCGGGCGAATTGCACGAGATGGGCGTCGCCGTTGCCCGATGAGAGCTGGACCACGCACAGCCGGTCGCGGTGCGGGTGCAGACCCATGGTCTCGGAATCGATGGCGATGACCGGCCCCAGATCGAGGCCATCAGGTAGATCACCGCGGTGCAGATGGTTTGTCATGGCGGTCGGTGGTGCCCTGGAGAAGACTCGAACTTCCACGCCTCGCGGCACTAGTACCTGAAACTAGCGCGTCTACCAATTCCGCCACCAGGGCACGGACCGCCGACAGGGCGCACGGGTTAATGGCCGGGCCGCGCGATGTCAACTATTCATCGATTTCTCGTCCCAAAGACGGATGAGATAGCCGTCAGGATCGCGGATCTCGGCGCCGAAACCCCAGAACACCTTCTGCGGCGGATGACCGTCGCGCACTCCCTTCGCCGCCATCGCGGGGTACGAGACGTGCACGTCGTCGACCTGGAAATAGAGCGCGAAGGCCTCCGGGTGAGCCGGCACCGGTCCCTCCGCCAGGAAGATCGTGAAATCGTGCTCGTCGTGCACCGCCGCCGAGCGGCGCTCGGGCATCTCGAACTCGACCTCGAGCCCCAGCACGTCGACGTACCAGCGACGCGACGCCTGCCAGTCGGAGACCGCCAGGGTCAGGTGATCGAATTTCAGCATGGTGCTCCCCGTGCCCAACTGTTCCGTCACGGCCCGGGCTGTACTATACGCCCGCCATCGGGGCATTCGGCAGCGGGGCGATCCATGGAAATCCGGCAGGTCACGGTCTTCGGCGGCACCGGCGTCATCGGCCGCTATATCGTGCGCGCGCTGGCCGCCCGCGGCTATCGCGTGCGCGTGGCCGTGCGCCATCCCTACCTGGCCGATTTCACCAAGCTGGCCGGCGACGTCGGCCAGGTGATGGCGATGCTGACCAACGTGCGCTACCCCGATTCGGTGCGCGCGGCGATCGCCGGCAGCCAAGCCGTGGTCAACGCCTGCGGCATCCACATCCAGCGCGGCAAGCAGAAGTTCAAGGCGGTGCACGACGACGGCTCGCGCCACATCGCCGAGGCGGCACGCGATGCCGGCATTGCGCGCGTGATCCATATCTCGGGCCTGGGCGCCGACAACCACCGGCCAGGCAACCGCTTCATCGCCTCGAAGGCGATGGCCGAGCACCAGATGAACCGCGCCTTCCCGAACGTGACCATCCTGCGGCCCAGCGTCGTGTTCTGCCCCGAGGACAAGTTCTTCAATCGCCTGGCCCAGGCCGCGCGCATCATGCTGTGGATGCCGGCGTTCAACGGCGGCACGTCGCGGTTTCAGCCGGTCTATGCCGGCGATGTCGCCGAGGCCGTGGCGCGGTGCCTGGCAGAGGAGCGTACGCAGTTCGGCGTCTTCGAGCTGGGCGGGCCGCGCGTCTATACCTACCGCGAGCTGATCGAGCTCACCCTGCGCATGACCGGCCTGAAGCGCCGGATCGTCAACCAGCCGGCTTTCCCGGTGCGCGTCAGCGCCTTCTTCGCCGAGTTCCTGCCCAACCCGCCGATCACCCGCGACCAGCTCGACCTGCTGCTGCGCGACAACGTCGTTCGCCCAGGCAGCCAGGGCTTCGCCGAGCTCGGCATCCAGCCGCGCACCGCTGAGGCGATCCTGCCGATGTATCTCGACCGCTACCGCCACGGCGGCCGCTATGACGTTGCGGCGCCGGCGTGAGCGGACGCATCGAGGTTGACCGCGACGGACCTGTCGCGATCATCCGCTTCGACAATCCGCCGCTGGGCTATCTCAACGCCGCGATGGTCGATCAGCTCGACGTCGCCACGACGGACCTCGCCGCCGACGCTTCGGTGCGCGCCATCGTGCTGACCGGCAAGCTGCCCGACGTCTTCGTGCGTCACTACGACGTCGCCGAGCTCTTGGCGCTGGCCGAGGCGCTGCGCGCCAAAGGTCGCACGTTCAGCGACGCCAAGCTGATGCCGCCGCGCAAGATCGACGCCATCACCGAGCGTTGCGAGACCATGGACAAGGTGGTGATCGCGGCGATCAACGGCACGGCGATGGGCGGCGGCTTCGAGCTCTGCCTGGGCTGCGACATCCGCATCGCCCAGCGCGGGCCCTACTCGCTGGGCCAGCCCGAGATCAACATCGGCATCCTTGCCGGCGCCGGTGGCACACAGCGCCTGGCCCGCCTGATCGGCACCGCCCGCGCGCTGGAGATGTCGCTACGCGGCCGCACGCTCGGCCCCGACGAGGCGGCACAGATCGGCATGGTGCACGAAGCGGTCGACGGCTCGGCACTCGAGCGCGCACTGGTGATCGCACGGGAATGCGCCCGCAAATCGCCGCTGGCGGTGAAGCACATCAAGCGCCTGGTGCGTGGTGCCAACACCATGCCGCTCGCCGACGGGCTGGCGCTGGAGCGCACGCTGTTCCTCGACCTGCTGGTCTCGGACCGCGCGGTCGAGCTGATGAAGCGCATGGTCGAGGGCAACCAGGATATCCGCGCCGTCGACGAGGCGTAATGGCGCGCGCGACACTTCCTGATTTCAGCGCCCGCCAGCTCGAGGCCGTTCTTGCCCTCGTC
This sequence comes from Alphaproteobacteria bacterium, assembly GCA_019239835.1. Taxonomy (GTDB): domain Bacteria; phylum Pseudomonadota; class Alphaproteobacteria; order Reyranellales; family Reyranellaceae; genus JAFAZJ01. Next base: position 16,801 of record JAFAZJ010000119.1, read on the forward strand.
GAATACGGCAGTTTCGTCGCGGCTGCCGCGCGCTTGCGCATCTCCCAGCCGGCGCTGACGCGCACCGTGGCGCATCTCGAAGCCGAGCTCGGCGTGCGCCTGTTCGACCGCACGACGCGGCGCGTTCAAGTCACGCCGGCAGGCCGCGAGTTCGCGGCGGTCGCCGACCGCATGCTGAACGATTTGCGCATCACGGTGCAAAGCGTGCGCGAGGTGGCGCAGGAACGGCGCGGCCTGGTCGTCGTGTCGAGCGTGATGTCGGTCGCGGGCGCCGTCTTGCCGCGCCTGATCGCGCGCTATCGCGCCGACCGTCCGGGCGTCGAGATCCGGGTGCGCGAAAGCGTCCACGGCTCGGTGCTCGAGGATGTCCGCAGCGGCGTCGCCGATTTCGGCATCGGCTATATCGACGAGTTGCCCGACTTCGCGGTCGGCACGCCACTGGGCCAGGAGACCTTCTGCGTCGTGCTGCCGGCGCGCCACAAGCTCGCCAGCCGTCGCACACTCACGCTGCCCGCTCTCGCCGGCGAACCCTTCGTCGCGCTGCCGAGCGATTCGCGCACACAGCGGACAATCGACGCGGCGGCATCGGCGGCGAACGTGTCGCTGCGCCAGCTCGTGGTGGTGACGCAGATCGCCACGCTGCTGGCCTTCGTCTCGGCAGGCGTAGGGCTGGGCATCGTGCCGCGCGGCGCAGTGCTTGGGCCTCTGGGTCATCGCCTACGCGTGGTGCCGCTTGAACCGCGACTGATGCGCCGCATCGGCCTGATTGCCCTGCGCGAGCGCGAGCCGACGCCTGCTGCGTCGGGCTTAATCACACTGCTGAAGCAGGAGTGGGCGCAATCCGATTAATACGAAAATCGCAATAATCGGCGGTATCGAGTTCTGATTGGCATATCGCGCGTCGGCGCTATGCTCTGCGAATGCAACTCGCCTCTCGCACATACGAAGCCGACAGCATTGCCTCGGTGCAGGAGCTGTATCACAGCAACGGCTGGACCGATGGATTGCCCATCGTGCCGCCGACCGAGGACGCGGTGCGCGCCTGCCTCGAGCGGGTGATGATGACGCCCGACCAGCTTATCGGCATCGAGCCGGTGCGCGAGCTGCCGATCACGGCCGAGAAGCTGGCGATCAACGCCGTGATGGCCGGCTGCCTGCCGATGCATTTCCCCGTCGTCGTCACCGCCTGGATGGCGATGATGCGCGAGGAGTTCCTGATGCACGGCGCCACCGCCAGCACCGGCGGCTGCGCAGTTCTCGTGGTGATCAACGGGCCGATCCGCGAGGAGATCGGCGCTCTGGGCAGCTTCAACGCGTTGGGCAATAGCGATCGCGGCACGGCGGTGATCGGCCGCGCCATCCGGCTCTGTCTGATCAACCTGATGGACGTGCGCCCTGGCGCGATCGATCGTTCGACCCTGGGCCATCCCGGCAAGTACAGCTACTGCGTCGCCGAGGACGAGGACGATCTCGCCTGGACGACCTTGGCCGAGCAGCGCGGCCTGCCACGCGAGGCCTCGGCGGTGACCGTGATGGCCGCCGGCGCACCCAGGCAGATCATGAACGAGTGGACGACCAAGCCCGAGGAGATCCTCGAGACGTTCGCCGCCGAGATGCGCGCCAATCTCCGGCACTACTCGATCCATCCCGGCAATTACGCGCTGATCATTCCCAAGCAGCTGCGCGAGCATCTGCAGGCGGCGAAGTGGAGCAAGAGCGACATCGCCGCCTTCATCCACGAGCGCGCGCGCATCCACCGCCGCGAATGGGCCGATGTCGGCAAGGGCAACGTGGTGCGCGACCGCGGCGACAGCGTCTATCCGGCGATGCAGTCGGCCGACCAGCTGCTGGTGATCGGAGCCGGCGGCCCGGCCGGCGGTTTCGGCGCGGTGATCCCGCCCTGGCTCGGCGACAAGAGCTACGCCGTCACCCTGCCGATCGGCGCCTGCGTCGATTGCGAGCCGCCGCCTTCAGTCAAAGGAAGCGTCCGATGATTTTTCGCGTCCTCGATCCCACGCCCGAGAAGACCGCGCCGCTGGGCCAGAAGGCGCCGCGGCTGGACACCCTACGCGGCAAGACGGTGGGCTTCATCTCCAACGGCAAGGAAGGCACCAAGGCCTTCTTCGCCCACATGGAGGATGTGCTGCGCAAGGACTACGGCGTCGCCAACGTCGTGCTGCGCGCCAAGCCCAACTACAGCGCGCCCGCGCCGGCTGCCATCGTCGGCGAGATCAAGAGCTGGGACGCGGTGATATCAGGCATAGGCGATTGAGGCTCCTGCTCATCGTGCAGTCTGCACGACGCTGTCTCTGCCGAGCGCGAAGGCGTCCCCGCCTTCGGCGTGATGACCACCAACTTCGTCAGCGCCGCCGAGCTGATGGCCAAGGTGCTGGGCATGCCCGGCTACGATTTCGCCATCATCGACCACCCGGTGAGCAGCGCCACCGATGCCGGCCTGCGCGAACGCGCCATCGCGGCGCTGAAGCAAGGCAGTGCTATGCTGCTGCGGTAGCGACAAACGCCGCACACCGGAACCGGCGGCCGCTTCTCGAAAGAGCCGGCATCATCTCGTCAACGCTGGCGCGTTCGTAGCGCAGGCGTTCGCGGCTGTTCGTCGATCAGCGATCCGCCCATGATCGTTTCCTCCGATTGAGAGGAAAAAAGAACATGGGTGTGTGGCGGTGTGGAGCGGCCCTGTTGGCTGCGCTGATGGGACTGTCGGCAACGGACGCGCTGGCGCAGAAATCCGGCGGCACGTTGCGGATCCAGTTGGGCGATGCGCCGCCCGGGCCGTCGCTGCATGAGGAGATCACCGTCGCGGTCGCGGTGCCGTTCATGGCGGTGTTCAACAACCTCGTGATCTACGACCAGGCGGTGGCGCGCAACACCTTCGACAGCATCCGGCCGGAGCTGGCGACGGCGTGGAAGACCAGCGACGACGGCAAGCAGCTCACCTTCACCTTGCGCCAAGGCGTGAAATGGCATGACGGCAAGCCATTCACGGCGGCCGACGTGCGCTGCACCTTCGACATGCTGATGGAGAAGGGCGAAGTGAAGTTCCGCCGCAATCCGCGCGGCATCTGGTACGAGAACGTCGACAAGCTCACCGCCAACGGCGATTTCGAGGTCACCTTCCATCTCAAGCAGCCGCAGCCGTCGCTGCTGGCGCTGCTCGCCTCGGGCTTCTCGGCGATCTATCCCTGCCACGTGCCGCCGGCGCAGATGCGGCGCCATCCGATCGGTACCGGCCCGTTCAAGTTCGTCGAGTTCAAGAGCAAGGAGAGCGTGCGGCTGGAGAAGAACCGCGACTACTGGAAGCCGGGCCGGCCCTATCTCGACGCCATCGAGTACACGATCATCGCCGACCGCTCGACGCGCATGCTGTCCTTCATCGCCGGGCGGTTCGACATGACCTTCCCCACCGACGTCACCGTGCCGCTGCTGAAGGACATCCAGAAGCAGCTGCCCACGGCGCAATGCACGCTCAGACCCCTGGGCGCCAGCTACAACCTGATCATCAATCGCGACGCGGCGCCGTTCAACGACCCGCGGGCGCGCACGGCGCTGGCCTATGCGCTCGATCGCAAGGCGTTTGCCGCGATCCTCAGCGAGGGTGCCGATCTCGTCGGCGGCTCGATGCTGCCGCCGCCGGCCGGCGTCTGGGGCGTCGGTCCCGATGCGCTGAAGGATCTGCCGGGCTACGCCGACGACATCGAGGCGTCACGCGAGAAGGGCCGCGCCCTGATGCGCGAGGCGGGCTACGGCCCCGACAGGCGGCTGAAGATCAAGGTCAGCACGCGCAACACCGCCTCGTATCGCGACTACGCGGTGATCCTCATCGACCAGCTGCGTCACATCTACATCGACGGCGAGCTCGAGCTGATCGACGGCGCGGTCTACTTCAACCGCATGTACCAGAAGAGCTACACCTTGGCGCTCAACGCCACCGGCAGCTCGGTCGACGATCCCGACCAGCATTTCGCCGAGAACTACGGCTGTGGCGCGCCGCGAAACTTCAACGGTTTCTGCGATGCGCAGCTCACCGAGATGATCGCCGCGCAGTCGCGCGAGCGCGACGCCGAGAAGCGCCGAGCCCTCGTGCGCGACATCGAGCGCAAGCTCGCGGGCGACGTCATCCGGCCGATCGTCAACCACAGCGTCGCCGCCGGCTGCTGGCAGCCCCAGGTCAAGGGCCTGACCATCATGGTCAACAGCATCTACAACGGCTGGCGCTTCGAGGACGTCTGGCTCGACAAGTAGCGGCTTTCCTTCTCCCCGCGAAGGCGGGGAGCAGGAACTACTTCTTCGGCGGCGTCGGTTTGACCGGCGGGGCTTGCGGTGGCTTGGTGGGTGCCGCGCCCTGCAGTGCGTCCTTGGCGCGCTTGCCGAGATCGCTGGTCTCGCCGGTGAGCGCAATCACGCGCTTGAGGTCGGCATCGGAGCCGGCTCGGTCGTTGCGCAGGCGGCGTGCCAACCCGCGTTCGAGCAGCGCGTCGGGATAGTCCTTCTCGAGCTTCAGCGCCGCTTCGGCATCGGCCAGCGCCTTGGCCGAATCGCCCGCATTGCGCCAGGCCGCGGCGCGCAGCGCCAGCACGTCGGGGCGGTTGGGCGACAATTCGAGTGCGCGCGACAGGTCGGAGGCTGCTTCGCGCCAGGCCGAGACCGCGGCGAAGGTAATGCTGCGATCGACCCAGATGTCGGCGTTGCGCGGATCGAGCAGGATGGCGGCGTTCTGCATCGACAGCGCCTTCTCGCCCAGGCGCGCAGCCTGGAAGGCCTGGCCGGCCTGGGCGAAGACCTCGGCGCGCAATTGCGCACTCTGGCCGGTCATCTCGCGGCCCAGCCGCTCGAGCTCGGTGCCGGCCTCGACGTATTGCCCCAGGCCGTAGAAGGCGATCGCCGCGCAGTGGCGGGCCGCCAGACCGCCGCCCTCCTTGAACCATTCCTTCGCCGCGTTCACCGCCTTGACCGGCTCGGCGCGCGCCAGTGCCATGCAGGCGCTGTAGCGCTTGGCCGAATCGATCGTCGGCCCCTGCGCCCAGGCGGGCATGGTGAAGGACAGGACTAAGGCCAGCGGAACGAGGCGCGCGATCATCGCCGCACACTTGCGCCAGGACGAGGCACCGGGCAAGGGTGAGACATGACGCATCGCCTGCTTTGCTTCGGCCTGGGCTACAGCGCGCGCTACCTCGCCGAGCGTCTGCAGCGGCACGACTTCACCATTGTCGGCACCTGCCGCACGCCCGACGGCATCGCCGCATTGCGCGACGCCGCCGTCGAGCCACTGTTGTTCGACGGTCAAAGCCCACTCCCCGCACAATCGCTCACCGGCATCACCCATGTGCTGTCCTCGGTTCCCCCCGACCGCGACGGCGATCCGGCGTGGCGCCTGCATCGCGACTGGCTCGATGCGCACGCACGCGATCTCGCATGGGTCGGCTATCTCTCGACCACCGGTGTGTATGGCGACACCAAAGGCGGCTGGGTCGACGAAACCGCACCGCTCTCCCCCTCCAACGACCGCTCGCACTGGCGCGTCCTCGCCGAGCAACAATGGCTGGGATTGTGGCAGCGCCACGGCGCGCCGGCGCACGTCTTCCGCCTGCCCGGCATCTACGGCCCGGGCCGCAGCGCCATCGACCAGGTGCGCGCCGGAACCGCACGGCGCATCGACAAGCCCGGCCAGGTCTTCTCGCGCATCCATGTCGCGGACATCGCCGCGACGCTCGAGGCCTCGATCGACCGACCGCGCGGCGGCGCGATCTACAACGTCGCGGACGACGAGCCGGCGCCCAACGCCGCGGTGATCGCCTGCGCCTTCGAGCTGCTGGGCCGGCCGGTGCCGCCGGCGATTCCCTACGACGAGATCGCACCCTCGATGAGCCCGATGGCGCGCTCGTTCTATGCCGACAGCCGGCGCGTGCAGAACACGCTGATCAAGCAGGAGCTGGGTGTTCGGCTCGCCTATCCGACCTACCGCGAAGGGCTGCGCGCGATTTTGAGCTCAGCCTCATGCTGAGGAGGCCGCGCAGCGGCCGTCTCGAAGCATGGGTAACACACCCGGTCTGCGGCCCACCCTTCGAGACGCGCCTGCGGCGCTCCTCAGGGTGAGGTCGAGGCGCGTTTGCACATCGCTTCGACGGCCGCGAGCAGGCGATCGATGTCAGGCGGCGTCGACAGGCGGTGATCGCCATCCCTGGTCAACGTGAAAGCGATGTCGGGCGACTCGATGTGGTTGAGCAGCCGCTGCGAGAGCTCCCATGGCACGTCGGGATCCTTCATGCCGTGCAACAGATGCACCGGGCAGTCGAGGCGCAGCGGCGTTGTCAGCACGAGGTGATTGCGGCCTTCCTCGATCAGCTTGCGCGTCAGGATGGTCGGCTCGGGCGAATACTGGCTGGGGCGCACCAGCCGGCCATCGCGTTCCAGCGCGGCGCGATCCGCGGGCGAGAGATTGGCCAGCAGCAGCTTCTCGGTGAAGTCGGGCGCGGCGGCGATGCCGATCCAGCCGGCGACGCGCGTGCCCAGGCGCTTTGCCGCCAGCAGTGACAGCCAGCCGCCCATGCTGGAGCCGATCAGCACGACCTTGCCGCGCGCGGCCGCATCGATCACCGCCAGCGCATCGTCGAGCCACATTCCAATCGTGCCGTCTGTGAAATTGCCGCCCGATTGGCCGTGGCCGGAATAGTCGAAGCGCACGTATGACTGGCCGACGCGCCGCGCCCAGGCGTCGAGCGACGTCGCCTTGGTGCCGGTCATGTCGGAGCGGAAGCCACCGAAGAAAATGACTGTGGGCAACTGGCCGGCGACGACGTGGTACGCGATTGTCGCGCCATCGCGGCGTGTTAGTGTTTGCGGATGGTCGCTGTCGTTCGTCACGGCTTCATTCTTCCAGGCGATGATCGTAACGGGCGCGCGCGCCCGTGAAGGACGTTCCTAGCACCTCCACCATGACGACGGCCAACGTGCTGCAGCTCGTGCCGGCGCTCGATCGCGGCGGCATCGCGCGCGCGGCGATCGACACCGCCGCTGCAATTGTCGCCGCCGGCGGCAAGGCGCTTATCGCCGGCGGTGGCCAGGCGATGGCCGGCGAGCTGCGTCGGCTGAAGATCACGCATCTCGACGTCGCGCTCGATGCCGACGGACTGGTCGCCGCCTATGCCGGCTTGCGCCGCCTGCGCGAGGCGATGGCCGGCCACGCCATCGACATCATCCATTCGCGCTCGCCGGCGACCGCATGGATGGCCCGGCGCCTGGCGCGCGAGCACGGCAGGCGCTTCGTTGCCACGGCGCACGCGCCCGGCGGCGCCGGCACCTGGACGCATCGCTGGCTCGACGAGGCGCAGGCTGCGGCCGAGCAGGTCATCGCGGTGTCCGACCACGTGGCGATGGATCTGCGCCAGCGTCATCGCGTGCCCGATTCGCGGCTGACGATCATTCGTCCGGGCATCCATCTCGAGCGCTTCGATCCAGCGACCGTGCGGCCCGACCGCGTGATCCGGCTGGCGGCGCAGTGGCGGCTGCCCGATGACCGGCGCATCGTGCTGTTTCCGGCGCGCCTGACCGAGGATCGCGGCCAGGCGCGACTGGTCGACGCCTTGTGCGAGCTCAATCGTCCCGACGTCCATTGCCTGTTCGTTGGCGCGGAGACGCCGGCCACCGGCTTCGAGCGGCGGCTGCAGGCCCTGATCGAGGCCAAGGGCCTGGGCGGCCGCGCCGGCATCGCGTCCTACTGCGAGGACATGCCGGCGGCCTACATGCTGGCCGATGTCGTGGTCGCCGGCGGCGATGGCGAAGGCTTCAGCCGCATCATTGCCGAGGCCCAGGCGATGGGCCGACCCGCGGTCTGCGACGCCGCCGGGGGCGCGGTCGAAGCGATGCTTGCCTCGGAGACCGGCTGGAGCGCGCCGCCCGGCATCACCGCCGCCTTCGCCCGCAGCCTCGAACGCGCGCTGTCGCTGAACGAAGCCGAGCGCACCACCCTCGCCGCCCGCGCCCGCGCCCACATCCGCGAGCGCTTCAGCGTCGAGCGCATGGGACGGGAGACCGTGGCGCTCTACGCCGGGATGATGGCCGGCGCCGTTGCGGCCTGAGTTCCCGTGACCGAGCCGCATCTGTCGCTGCGCAAGCTGGGGCTTCGCGCGGTCCCTGAAACGGTATGGGACCCCGGGCTCGAAACGCTGGTGCTGTCGGAGAACGAGCTATCGGAGATCCCCGGCGACGTCGGCCGCCTGAAGCGGCTGCGCATGCTCGATTTTGGGCACAACAAGCTCGCGACCGTCCCCGAGGCGCTGGGCGAGCTCGAGGGCCTGAGCGACTTCCTCTATCTCCACAACAACCGCCTGAGCGATCTGCCAGCCTCGCTCGCGCGCCTGACTCGCCTGCGCTACCTCAACATCAGCGAGAACGCCTTCGACACCCTGCCTGAAGCCGTGTCCGGCATGACCGGCCTGATCGAGCTGCGCGTGACCGACAATCGCCTGACCTCGCTGCCGCCATCGCTCGGCCGGCTGACGCGGCTGCGTGAGCTACATCTGCGCAACAATGCGCTGACGACGTTGCCAGACGCAGTTGGCGACCTGCGCGAACTGCGCCAGCTCGATTTGCGCGGCAATCCGCTGACACACCTGCCGGCGGCGCTCGCCGGGCTGCCGCGTCTCGAGAAGATCGATCTGCGCTGGGTCGCCACCCTCGCGGTGCCGGGCTGGTTCGCCGATCTCGAAGCGCGGGGATGCCTGATCTATCGCTGAGCAATCCTTGACAGTGCAGCGGTGCGTCAGTACCTCCATGGCCATGATCGACTTTGACCAGATCATCGCGCGCCTGTGGGGTGCGCACCGTCGAACGTCGACCGACCGAACTTGAGGCGG
>JAFAZJ010000161.1 GCA_019239835.1 Alphaproteobacteria bacterium
CTGGTGCCGTTCGCCGCCATGCTCGCCTTCGTCGATCCCTCGGTGCGCTTCGGCCTGCAATTCGAGAAGCGCGACCAGGCCGCCGGCCAGTTGCCGGCGCCCGACAAGCTGCCGGCGCTGGTCGGCCCGCCCGGCGACGAGAAGGCCGCGCCCGACGGCACCGCCGCGACGGCCGACAAGGACTCCCTGCATGTCACGCCCGAGGACATGAAGGACGAGAAGCCCAAGGACGCCGACACCAAGGTCGTGGCGCTGGACGCCTTCCGCAAGAAATGAGGTCTTCCCTTCTCCCCGCGCAGGCGGGGAGAAGGTGGCGCGAAGCGCCGGATGAGGGGCTTCGCTGAGGCTCAACGACAGCAATCGTTATTGTTGCGCGAAGAAGCCCCTCATCCGCCTCGCTCACGCTCGGCACCTTCTCCCCGCCTGCGCGGGGAGAAGGAAGACCTCAGGCGCGCCTGGGCGGCGGCGGCGGCAGCATGGCGAGGACGTCGTAGGGGATACGCTCGGCCTCACAGCGTTCGACGATGCGGCGCACGACGGCGATATGCGCCGACAGGAACGGCATGCCGGCGCGCCGCGCATCGGCATCATCGCGTGCCAGCCGTACGGTCACCGGGTCGAGCCGCTCGCCGGTCTCCTCGGCCAAATTCCTCAGGCGGTAGATCAGGCGCATTGCCTGATCGGCGGCGCGATCCTGCGCCTTGCACAGGTTGAACAGCCGCAGCCAGTGCTGTGGCGAGGGCAGGAAGGCATCGCCATCGGGTCCGGGGTCGCCGGCCATCCAGCGCCGCACCGTGCGCTCCTGCGCACCGACCACACGCGCGACCTCGCTTTGACTGAGTCCGACCCGCGACAGCATGACCCTGACATTCTCGGCCGTTAGATCGGACACTACGCGTCTCCATCGGAGTTCGGTCGGCATGCGCCAACCGTGCCATCATCCTAGCATGACGGCGGGCAGGGAGAGCCATCACGATGCAAGGATATCTGATCGTCTTCGTCGGCGGCGGCATCGGCGCGGCGCTGCGCCATGGCGTGAACATCCTCAGCCTGCGCCTGTTCGGCCTCGCCTTTCCATGGGGCACCATGATCATCAACATCGTGGGCTCGCTGGTGATGGGCCTGGTGGCCGCATGGTTCGCGCTGCGCGGTGACGCCAGCGGGCCGTGGCGCCTGTTCATCGCCACCGGCATCCTCGGCGGCTTCACGACCTTCTCGGCCTTCTCGCTCGATGCCGGGCTGCTGGTCGAGCGCCAGCAGCTCGCCAGCGCGGCGTTCTATGTCGGCCTGTCAGTCGTCGGCTCAATCGCCGGCCTGTTCCTCGGCCTGTGGGCCATGCGCACGGCGCTGTGAGCCTCAGAACGACGAGCCGAGGCGAAAGGCGAAGCGCCAGGGATGCGCCGTGGTCGTCGACGAGGTCCGTCCGACGAGTATCTTGGCGATCTCGACCTCGCCCGAATACTCCTCGAACAGTCGCGCATGCAGGCCCAGGCCGGTGGAAACGCCCTGATTGAAGAACGGCGCATTGAGCGGGTCGATCGCCCATAGCCGGCCATAGTCGATGAACGTGTAGACATAGGGATCGAAGCGCGCCTTCAGTGAGTCGAGCCAGTCCGGCGCATAGCGCAGCTCGGCCGACGCGGCGATGGCGTGATCGCCGACCGAATCCGAAACCACGAAGCCGCGGCCGAATTCGCGGCCACCGAAGCCGAAGACTTCCGAGGCGGGCAGCGAGCCGGTGGCGACCTGTGCCGTGCCACGCACGATCGCGGTCACCGTCTTGCCGATCGGCTGCCGGCGCTGCAGGGCGAGGTTGAACTTCGCGAAGCCCGGCGTTGCCGAAGCGCGCGCACCAGTGCGCGCGTCGACGATGTCGAGTCCGACGCTCGCCTGCAGGCTGGCGATCCACCGGCCGTCGAGCCCGTCGGTGTAGTTGCCGGCCAGCCCGGCGCGCAGCACGCGCAGCGAGTCGCCGGGGATGTGCACACCCTGCAGCGTGTAGTCGACCTCGATCACGTCGAAGACGCCGAAGCCGACCAGGCCCATCTTCTGCTGGCGGATGATCGGATGCGTGTACTGGGCGCGACCGAGGATCGAGCGGCCCAGCAGCGAGATCGGCTGGCCGTTGAAGGTCGCGGGCGGCCGCTGCCACACCGCCTGGCCGATCAGGTTCAGCCGTCCGCCATCGCTGCCGATCGGCAGGCCGTAGCGCACATCGCCGAAATGCAGGCGATCCCACGGCACGGCGAAGATGTAGCGCCCCTCGAGCTGGTCGCCGCCGGTGAACAGCGAGCGGCCGATGCCGCCGACGCGAAAATTCACCGTCGTGTCCGGCGTGGTCTGGAAGCTGTCGAGCTGGGCGATCGGCGAGAAGCGGTCGAACGTGCCGTCGACGACCAGCTGCAGGGCGCCGGTGCCGCCCGCGCTGTCCGCCGCGGCGCCGACCTTCAAGGTGACGCCGGGCGTATCCGCCGCGTTCAGCACGCGTCGCTCCAGCTCGGCGCGCCGCAGCGGGCGATGGCCGACCAGCGGGCTCAGGACCTCGACGAGCCGCTGGCGCACCGCTTCCGAGCGGATGCCGTCGCCCACGACGATGCGCGTGACCGTGCCCTCGATGACGACGATGCGCAGCCGCTCGCCGGTGAAATCCTGGGTCGGCAGGACGACGTTGTAGAAGACGTAGCCGGCTTCCTGGTAGCGCGCCGCGACGCGGTTCACCGCGGCGACGATCTCGGCGAATGGCACGCGACGATTGAGGATGGGTGCGAAGATCGGATCGAGGTCGGCGGCGCTGAACGCGGTCGTGCCTTCGACGACGACGTGGCGGAACAGGACCTGGCGTCCGGCCAGATCGGCCGGCACGCCGAGTGTCGGCGCCTTGTCCGGCACGTTGAGCTGGGGGCGATTGGGGGCGTGGGGCGGGTCTACCGGCTGCACTTCCCGACCAACCACCGACGGCGTCGGCAGACTGGTCGGCACCTGGCCCCTCGCGGCGAATCCATTCAAGGCCGCCAGCAGGAACAGGCCGAGCAACACGGCGCGGAAACCACCAACACCTCGCAGCGACCACCGCAACAACAGTCGCCGCCAGGCTAAGGCTTCCTGCCCCCCCATCAGCCCCCCAATCCTTGTCGGCGGCTGCGCTGACCACGTTACCCAACCGCGGTCTCGCCTCCGCCCTACCCGATCGCCGGCCACCCCGATTTTCTATGGCCGCCGATCAATGTTCCCGTACTGGCGTCTCAGCGCAAGACGCCATTGAGAAGAGTCCCCGTCGTACCACCTCCCGTCGCAGGCGCCGTCACGCCGTTCACGCCGTTCACGACCGGCGTCAGCAGGCCGCTCGTCGTTCCGCCCGTGCTGGTCGTGCTGCCGAGGACGGGTGCCAGAACGCCGCCCGCCGCCGTGCCGGAATCCACCGTCACGCCGCCGATCACCGGCGTCACGACGCTCGAGTCCACGCCGGCGCTGGCGCCGGAATTGGCGCCGCCATCGGTCGGCTGAAGCAAGGGGCTGGTGGGAGCGACGCCGCCCGCCGCGCCGTCGGGCTGGATCAGCGTGTCGCCGGCGACATGCACGACACCGGTGACCGGCCCGCTGCCGGTGCCGGAGATCGTCGGCAGGACGCTGGTTCCCGAGCTGCCGCCGGAGGTCGTGCTGACGCTAAGGGCACCTGCACCGCCGCCATCCGTCGAGGCGCCGGCACTAGTGGCGGGAGCGCTGGAGCCGCCGCTGCCGGACCCACCCGACAGCGTGGCGGCCGATGTGGTTGGCCCTGTCGGCCCGCTCTGGTCATTGCAGGCCGCGGTCAATGCGATGATCCCCATAATCAACCCAACAGACGCCGGACGGCAATACATGGACTATCTCCTGCGCGGACACACACCCTTGGGCAAAGCAGCTTGAAGTAATGATCAAGCACACGCCGGCCATTTACATTGGGCCTCTTGCTGTCGTTTTTCAAATACACCAGATTTGTTCACTGGTTAGTGCAGCTACCGGCAGCAAAACTGCTGAATTCACGCCATCGATATACAGTCTTCGCTCGGGAAATTTCCGGCAGATTGCTGGGCAGTGGCTCGATTCCCAAGTGGAACAGTCCACTAGGCACCACAACCCACCTGCGGGTTGTATGGCCATGACGGCTGCTACCCAGGGTCAAACCGCCATTTGGGTATGAACCCCTGTCCTGGTCGGCAACCCTGACCATCCCGTCACAAGTGTGTGAGACCGCACAATTGCGTCGGCGCGCGGGGCCGTGTAGGCAACGGCCACCCTGGAGGGCTCGATGGTCGACTTTACGTATCAGGACATGTTTCCGCTCGGCGAGGACGCCACGCCGTATCGCAAGTTGACGTCGGATTTCGTCGGCACGACCAGGCTCAACGGCGCCGACGTGCTGACCGTCGATCCCGAGGCGATCACCACCCTGACCGCTTCCGCCTTCCACGAGATCTCGCACCTGCTGCGGCCCGGCCACCTCAAGCAGCTGTCCGCGATCCTCGACGACCCCGAGGCCACCACCAACGACAAGTACGTGGCGCTGGAACTTCTCAAGAACGCCAACATCTCGGCCGGCGGCGTGCTGCCGATGTGCCAGGACACCGGCACCGCGATCGTCATGGGCAAGAAGGGCCAGCGCGTGTGGACCGGCGGCGGCGACGAAGCGGCGATCGCCAAGGGCGTGTTCAAGACCTACACCGAGACCAATCTGCGCTACTCGCAGGTCGCGCCTCTGTCGATGTTCAAGGAGGCGCAGACCGGCACCAACCTGCCGGCGCAGATCGAGATCTACGCCACCGAGGGCGACGCCTACAAATTCCTGTTCATCGCCAAGGGCGGCGGCTCGGCCAACAAGAGCTATCTCTACCAGCAGACGCCGGCGGTCTTGAACGAGACCTCCCTGCTGAAATTCCTCGACACCCAGATCCGCACGCTGGGCACCGCGGCCTGTCCGCCCTACCACCTCGCCATCGTCATCGGCGGCACCTCGGCGGAACTGAACCTGAAGACGGTGAAGCTCGCCTCGACGCGCTACCTCGACAACCTGCCGAGCGAGGGCAACAAGCACGGCGTCGCCATCCGCGACCGCGAGATGGAGCAGAAGGTGCTCGATCTCACCCGCAAGATGGGCATCGGCGCGCAGTTCGGCGGCAAGTATTTCTGCCACGACGTGCGCGTCATTCGCCTCGCACGACACGGCGCCTCGGTGCCGATCGGCATGGGCGTCTCCTGCTCCGCCGATCGCCAGGCCATGGGCAAGATCACCAAGGACGGCGTCTACCTCGAGCAGCTCGAGACCAACCCGGCGCAATACCTGCCGGAAGTCGAGCCAACGCAGCTCTCGGGCGACGTCGTGCCCGTCGAGCTCAACAAGGGCATGGCGCACACGCTGGCGACCTTGAGCAAGCATCCGGTGAAGACACGCGTCAGCCTCACCGGCACCCTGATCGTCGCGCGCGACTCCGCGCACGCGAAGCTCAAGGAGCGGCTCGATGCCGGCCAGGGGCTGCCGCAGTACTTCAAGGATTTCCCGGTCTACTACGCCGGCCCGGCCAAGACGCCCACGGGCATGGCCTCCGGCTCGTTCGGCCCGACCACCGCCGGCCGCATGGATTCCTACGTCGATCTGTTCCAGGCCGCCGGCGGCTCGATGGTGATGCTGGCCAAGGGAAACCGCAGCCAGCAGGTCGTCGACGCCTGCAAGAAGCACAAGGGCTTCTATCTCGGCTCGATCGGCGGCCCGGCCGCGATCCTGGCCAAGAACAACATCCGCAAGGTCGAGGTGCTGGAATATCCCGAGCTCGGCATGGAAGCGATCTGGCGCATCGAGGTCGAGAACTTCCCGGCCTTCATCGTCACCGACGACAAGGGCAACGACTTCTTCAGCGAGCTGAAGATCTAGGGACGGACCACCATGCTCGCCGACCGCTACGGATTGCCGATCAGCACGGACTCCACCACCGCGCGCGACGCCTATATCGCCGGCGTCGACTGCGTGCTGTCGGCGGCGCATGGCGCGGAGGCGCACCTGTCGCGCGCGCTGATGGCGCAGCCCGACCTCGCCGTCGCGCATGCCGCGCTGGCCCGCGCGCATTTCCTGATGGCGAATGTCAGTGAAGCACGCGCCTCGATCGCCAAAGCCCGTGAGCATGCGGCGAAGGCCACGCCGCGCGAGCAGGCGCATGTCGACATCCTCTGCCTGGCGATGGAAGGCAAGCCGGTCGAGGCGCTGGCGGCAACGCGCGCACATCTCGCCCAGCATCCGCGCGACGCGATGGCCGCAGCGCCGGCGACCGGCGTGTTCGGCCTGATCGGCTTCTCCGGCCGGCGCGATCGCGAGCCCGAGCAGGTCGAGTTCCTCGAGATCCTGCGCCGTCATCTGCAGGACGACTGGTGGTACCAGTCGGTCCTCGCCTTCGCGCTCGAGGAAGTCGGCCGCCTCGACGAAGCGCGCGCGCTGATCGAGCGCAGCATGGCGACCAACCCCAAGAACGCGCACGGCGCGCACATCAAGGCGCATGTGCTGTACGAGATGGGCGAGGATCGCGACGCGCTCGACTATCTCGATTCGTGGCTGCCGACCTATCCGCGCGAAGGCCTGATGCACTGCCACATCTCCTGGCACGTCGCGATGTTCGCGCTGAGCCTGGGACAGACCGAGCGCGCCTGGCAGGTCTACGAGCAGGGCGTGCGGCCCGGCGGCGCCTGGGGCCCGGCGCTCAACGTCGCCACCGACTCGCCGGCCTTCCTGTGGCGCGCCGAGCTGGCGGGCCATCCACGCCGCGAAGGCGAGTGGCGCGAGATCCGCGACTACGCGCTGAAGTCGTTCCCCAAGGCCGGCATCGCCTTCATCGACGTGCATCGTGCGCTGGCCTGTGTCGCGGCGGGCGACAATGACGGCGTCGCCGCCATCGCCGCCGACCTGAAGCAGCGCGTCGAGTCCGGCCGCTCGGTCACCGGCGATGTCGTGCCGCGTCTCGCCGCCGGCCTCGACGCCTACGGCCGCAGCGACTGGAAGGGCGCCATCGCCGCGCTCGAGCCGGCGCTGGTCGAGACCGTGCGTATCGGCGGCAGCCGCGCCCAGCGCGACATCATCGAGAACACGCTGCTGGCGGCATACCTCAAGGACGGCCGCCCCGCCGTCGCCCGCTTCCTGGTCGAGAACCGCGTCGACCGCCGGCCATCGACGCCGATCGCCGGCCTGGCCTGAAGAGGAGTCGAGTCGATGCAACTGTGGACAACGACGGTCGCCTCGCCGCGCGGCACGATGCGGGTGGCGCAGCAGGCCGAGGCGGCCGGCTGGGACGGCCTGCTGGTGGTCGACTCGCAGAACCTCTCCGGCGATCCCTACGTCGCGCTGGCGATGGCGGCGACGGTGACCACCAAGCTCGGCCTGGGCACCGGCGTCACCAACTCCGTCACCCGCCACGCGGCCGTCACGGCGAACTCGATCACCTCGGTGAACCGCGTCTCGCAGGGCCGCGCCGTGCTGGGCATCGGCCGCGGCGACTCGGCGCTGGCGCATCTCGGTCGCGCGCCGGCCAAGCTGGCGCAGTTCGAGCGCTACATGCGGCAGCTGCAGATCTACCTGCGCGGCGAGTCGGTGGCGTTCGACGACATCGACATCCCGCTCGACGTCGCACCGCCGATGTCCGAGCTCGAGCTCGCCAACGCGCCATCGGCCAGCCGCATCGCCTGGATCGCCGAGGGCGCCAAGGTGCCGGTCGAGGTCGCCGCCAGTGGCCCGAAGGTGATCGCGATCTCCGCGCTGCACGCCGATCGCATCATGTTCACCCTGGGCGCCGATGTGGAGCGCATCGCCTGGGGCATCGAGCTGGCGCGCAAGACGCGCAAGGATGCCGGCCTCGATCCCGACGCCATCACCTTTGGCGCCTACGTCAATTCGGGCTGCCATACCGACATCGAGGTCGCGCGCAGCCTGGTGCGCGGCGGGCTGACGACCTTCGCGCGCTTCTCGGTAATGCACGGCAAGACCAGCGGACCGCTGCAGGGCAAGGACCGCGACGTGCTGAACAACCTGCGCAACGCCTACGACATGCGCGCCCACACGCGCGGCGACTCGCAGCAGGCCACGACACTGACCAACGACTTCATCGATCGCTTCGCCATCGTCGGTCCGCCCGAGGCGTGCGTGAAGCGCTTCGAGCAGCTGAAGAAGCTTGGTCTCGAGCGCATCGCCAGCTCGGGTGCGACGCGCGGCGCCGATCCCGGTTATGCCGCCGCCGGCCGAGCCCTGTTCGAGAAGGAAGTGCTGCCGGCGGTGCGCGCCGCCTAGACGCGCTCGACGCGCGGCGTGCCGAACAGGCCGTGCGGGCGCAGCATCAGCACGAGAACCAGCACCAGCCACGCGGCGACGGCGCCGAAGCTGGGATCGAGGTAGCCGGCCGCGAGACTCTCCAGCACGCCCACCAGCATCGCGCCGACAATGGTGCCGGGAATGCTGTCGAGGCCGCCGATGATGACGATCGGGAACACCTTCAGCCCGACCAGCGCCACGCTGAAGCCGCCGCCCGATACGAACGTCCACAACGTGCCGGCGGCGACGGCGATCACACCCATCGCCACCCAGGTCAGGGTCACGTAGCGCTGCACGTCGATGCCCGAGGCCATCGCCGCCGCACGATCCTCGGCGATGGCGCGCAACGCCACGCCGGTGCGGCTGCGGTGATGGAACCAGGCGACGAGCGCCACGCACAGCGCGGCGATGATCGCCGCCGCCAGCCGATCGGTGGCGATCTGCAGGCCGCCGGCATCGATCGGCGCGCGATCGATCGGCAGCGCGATGTCACGCGGCACGCCGCCCATCATGATCGTGCTGCCGCTGCGGATCAGCGCGCCCAGGCCCAGGGTCACCATGATCAACGAGATCAGCGGCGCGCCGAACAGGCGGCGCAGCACCAGCCGGCTGAACAGCAGCGCCAGCGCCGCCATACCCACGGCCGCCAGCATCAGCGCGCCGAGAAGGCCGAGTCCCAACCCATGCAGGCCGAACGCCACCAGCAGCGCACCGAGCATGACGCATTCACCGAGCGCGAAGTTGATGATACGCGCGGCCTTGTAGACGACGACGAAGGCCAGCGCGATCAGCGCATAGATCGATCCGGCGAGCACGCCGTCGACGACGAGGGCGATGAAGAAGGACACGCAGGCGAAGTCTTGGCGAAGTCGCCGCGTGAGTCCATGGTGCGCCGATGAATCTCGCCAAGAACCACATCGACGTCGGCCTGTTCAGCAACCAGCGCGACGCACAGCTCGCCTTCTGGCAGGGCCCGGTCGGCCTGCCCTACGACCATCTCGGCAAATTGGGCGGCGGCATGCAGCAGCATCGCCACCACATGAACGGCTCGATCCTCAAGATGAACCACGCGCGCGAGCCCCTGCCGCAGATCGCGCCCTCGGGCATCATCGAGGTGCTGATCGCGCGCGAGGGCCTCGACGCGCCGCGCCACCTGATCGACCCCGACGGCAATCGCGTCACCCTGGTGCCCAAGGGCTACGAAGGCGTGGTCGGCATCGGCGTCGTGCTGCGCGTCAACAACCGCGACGCGACGGAGCAATTCTATCGCCACGCCATGCAGTTCGAAGCCGTCGGCCACGGCGTCTATCGCTGCGGCGACTCGCTGGTGATCGTCGGCGAGGAAGGCAAGGTCGAGAAGAGCAAGGAGTGGCGTGCTCCCGGCTACCGCTACACCACGGTGCAAATCTGGGACGCCGCCAAGGAGCACGAAGGCATCCTGGCACGCGGCGGCGAGGAAGGCGCACCTTTGCGCGTGCTGGGCGAAACCGTGCGCTATTCCTTCGTGTGCGATCCCGACGGCAACCACATCGAGATTTCCCAGCGTGCCTCGCTCACCGGCGGTCATTTGTAAATTCTGGCTAGACTGGCTAGAATGTGGCGATGGCCCGCAAGCCCGCCAAACCGCGCCGCACGCGCAAGCCGCGCGCCCTCGCCGAACCGAAGGCGAAGCCGTTCAAAGGCGCGCCCGCGACCTGGCAATTGCAGCACGCCAAGAACCGCTTCAGCGAACTGGTCGAGGCGGCGCTACGCAAAGGTCCGCAGGAGGTGACGCGTCACGGCAAGCCGGCGGTCGTGGTCGTGTCCAAAGAAGAGTACGACCGGCTGACTGGCGCCAGTACCAAGTCGAAGATGGATTTCAAGGAGTACCTGCTGAGCTTCCCGAAGATCGACGGCTTCGATGAGATCATGGAAGAAGTCATTCGCGAGAACCGGCAGATGCCTGATTCGAGCTTCGATCCCGACCGCGATCTCGACTGATGTATCTGCTGGATACCGTTTCGCTATCGCAGACCATCAAGCGCCGACCGGACGCGCACTACTCGGCGTGGTTTGCCCGACAGGATGCGGTGTCCCTGTTTGTCAGCGTGCTCACGCTGGGTGAGGTCTACAAGGGAATCGTGCGACAGCTGAGTGGCGATCCCCGCCACGCGCGAGATCTGCAGGCGTGGCTGAACAAATCGCGGTCTGACTTTGCCGGGCGGATTCTCGACGTGACCGAACCGGTCGCGCTGCGCTGGGGCGAGCTCGTCGCGAGCGGCCCCACGCTACCAATGATCGACACATTGATCGCCGCGACCGCCTTGGTTCACGGCTTCTCGGTGGTCACGCGCAATGTGCGCGACTTCGAACGGGCCGGCGTAGCAGTGATCAATCCGTTCGACTGAACCTCAGGCGTTCGCCGCCGCCTGCTTCTTCGCCCGCTTGCGGTCCTCGGGCTGCAGCAGGCGCTTGCGCAGGCGGATCGCCTTGGGGGTGATCTCGACCAGCTCGTCGTCCTCGACATAGGTGATGGCCTGCTCGAGGCTCATCTTGCGCGGCGGCGTCAGGCGCACCGCCTCGTCTTTCGACGTCGTGCGGATGTTGGTGAGCTGCTTGCCCTTCAGCGGATTGACCTCGAGGTCGCTGTCGCGCGTGTGCTCGCCGATGATCATGCCCTCGTAGACCTGGGTGCCCGGGTCGATGAACATCGGCCCGCGATCCTCGAGGTTCCACAGCGCGTAGGCCACTGCCTCGCCCATGCCGTTGGCGATCAGCACGCCCTTCGAGCGGCCACCGATCGGGCCGCGATGGGCGCCGTAGCTGTGGAACAGGCGGTTCATCACGCCAGTGCCGCGCGTGTCGGTGAGGAATTCGCCGTGATAGCCGATCAGGCCGCGCGACGGCGCATGGAAGACGATGCGCACCTTGCCGGCGCCGCTCGGGCGCATCTCGGTCATCTCGGCGCGGCGCTGCGAGAGCTTGTCGACCACGACGCCAGAGAATTGCTCGTCGACGTCGATCACGACCTCCTCGATCGGCTCCATCTGCTGGCCGGTCTGCGGGTCGGACCGAAACAGCACGCGCGGGCGGCTGATGGCGAGCTCGAAGCCCTCGCGGCGCATGGTTTCGATCAGCACGCCGAGCTGCAGCTCGCCACGGCCGGCGACCTCGTAGGCGTCGGCGTTCTCCGTCTCGCGCACGCGGATGGCGACGTTGCCATCGGACTCGCGCATCAGGCGTCCACGGATCATGCGGCTGGTAACCTTGTCGCCCTCGCGGCCCGCCAGCGGCGAGTCGTTGACCGAAAAGGTCATGGCGAGCGTCGGCGGATCGATCGGCTGCGACTCGATCGGCTGTTCGACGGCCAGCTCGCAGATCGTGTCGGCGACGGTGGCGGTCTTGAAACCGGCGATGGCAACGATGTCGCCCGCTTCGGCGATCTCGACGCCGGTGCGCTCCAGGCCGCGGAACGCCAGCAGCTTGGTGATGCGGGTCTGCTCAATCACGCTGCCGGTGCGCGACAGCGCCTTCACGGTGGCGTTCGCCTTCACCGAGCCGCTGAGGATCCGGCCGGTCAGCACGCGACCGAGGAAAGAATCGTACTCCAAGGTCGTCACCAGCATGCGGAACGGCGCCTCGGCCTCGACCTTCGGCGGCGGCACGTGCGAGACGACGAGATCGAACAGCGGCGCGAGGTCCTTGCGCGCGCCGTGGAGCTCGAGATC
This sequence comes from Alphaproteobacteria bacterium, assembly GCA_019239835.1. Taxonomy (GTDB): domain Bacteria; phylum Pseudomonadota; class Alphaproteobacteria; order Reyranellales; family Reyranellaceae; genus JAFAZJ01. The sequence goes on from JAFAZJ010000161.1 coordinate 12,028, forward strand.
GGCCCAGCCCTGGCGACCCGAGGCATAGAGCGTCGGGAAGTCGAGCTGCTGGTCGTTGGCGTCGAGGGCGACGAAGAGATCGAAGATCTCGTTCAGCACTTCGTCAGGCCGCGCGTCGGGCCGGTCGATCTTGTTGATCACGATGATCGGTCGCAGGCCCAGGCGCAGCGCCTTGCCGGTGACGAACTTGGTCTGCGGCAGCACGCCCTCGGCGGCGTCGACCAGCACCAGCACGCCATCGACCATCGAGAGGATGCGCTCGACCTCGCCGCCGAAATCGGCGTGGCCCGGCGTGTCGACGATGTTGATGCGCGTGTCTTTCCAGACCACCGAGGTGCATTTGGCGAGGATGGTGATGCCGCGCTCGCGCTCCAGGTCGTTGGAGTCCAGCGCCCGCTCGGCGACCTGCTGGTTCTCGCGGAAGGTCCCGCTCTGGCGCAGCAGCGCATCGACCAGGGTCGTCTTGCCATGGTCGACGTGCGCGATGATCGCGATGTTGCGGAGCTTCATTGGTACGCTTTCCGGAGGGGTCGGAGGGGCTTATACGGATGTTGCTGCGCCGCAGCAAGTCGGGTTCCGGGGCGCTGTTGTCAGCTAAACGCCCTATAAGGCACAGGGATTCCGTTTGGTACCGCATCGGTACAGAAGGAGACATAAAGCATCAATCGAATACGAATTCATGACACTTTGATGCTGCGGACTGCAAAAATAAGACAATAGTGCTGACGAATCGAGTCGCTTTCCCCAGGGCTTTGCGGCATACAACGTGCTTGCGACTTCGGGCGGGCGGGACGCCCGGGTCGTTCGTCTCCGACGATCGAGCACTGTAGCAGGGATGATCGCGATGGCTCTGCCACCGAGACAGGGGCTCTACGACCCCACCAACGAGCATGATTCATGTGGCGTCGGCTTTGTGGCCAACATCAAGGGCCGCAAATCGCACGATATCATCCGTCAGGGCCTGCAGATCCTCGTCAACCTGGATCATCGTGGCGCGGTCGGCGCCGATCCGCTGGTCGGCGACGGCGCCGGCTGCATGATCCAGATGCCCGACAAGCTCTTGCGCGCCTGGGCCAGCCGCACCGGCGTCGCCCTGCCGCCGCCGGGCGAATACGCCGTGGCGATGTGCTTCATGCCGCAGGACGAGAAGGCGCGCGCTTTCGCGATCAAGCAGCTCGAGCATTTCATCAAGGTCGAAGGCCAGATCCTGCTGGGCTGGCGCGACGTGCCGACGAATGTCGAGGGCCTGGGCAAGCGCGTCATCGAAACGATGCCGGTGATCCGCCAGTGCATCATCGGCCGCGGCCCGAACACGCGCGACCAGGATGCCTTCGAGCGCAAGATCCTGGTGATCCGCAAGCAGACGCAGAACCCGCTGGCCCAGCTCGAGAAGAAGCGCAAGCTGCCGGGCCTGACGCAGCTCTACATGCCCTCGGTGTCGACGCGCACCGTGGTCTACAAGGG
>JAFAZJ010000220.1 GCA_019239835.1 Alphaproteobacteria bacterium
CAGCTCGGGCTGGCCGATGCCGGAGATCTCCAAGATGTGCGGTGACTGCACCGCGCCGGCGGCGAGCACGACCTCGCCCGACGCACGTACCTCCTTGGGCAGGCCGTTCTGGCGATAGCGCACGCCGACGCAGCGCTTGCCCTCGAGGATCAGCCCGCTGCATTGCGCATCGGTCTCGATCTGCAGATTGGGCCGGCCACGCGCCGGGTCGAGGAAGGCGCGCGCCGTCGACCAGCGCCGGCCGTTCTTCTGCGTCACCTGGTAGTAGCCGAAGCCTTCCTGGTTGCCGTCGTTGTAGTCGACGGTGCGCGGATAGCCCTCGGCGACGCCGGCGTCGATGAAGGCGTCAAGGATCTCGTGCTTCTCGTACATGTCGGCGACGTTGAGCTCGCCGCTCTTGCCGCGGCTGTCGTCACCGCCACGCTCAAAATGCTCGGAGCGCTTGAAGTAGGGCAGCACCGACTCATACGACCAGCCGCGATTGCCCAGCTGGGACCAGGTGTCGTAGTCGAGCGGCTGACCGCGCACGTAAAGCATGCCGTTGATCGAGCTGGAGCCGCCGAACGTCTTGCCGCGCGGGATGGGGATCACGCGGCCCTTGGTGTTCTCCTCGGGCTCGGTGGCGAAGTTCCAGTTGTAGACCTTGTGGTTCAACAGCTTGGAGAAGCCCACCGGGATCGGGATCCAGAAGCCGTCGTCCTTCCGCCCGGCCTCCAGCAGCAGCACCTTTTTGCTTGGATCCTCGCTCAGCCTGTTGGCCAGCACACAGCCCGCCGAGCCGGCACCGACGACGATGTAATCGTACGAAGACATTACCCGTTTCCCTCCCGCTGCCCTTGTTCGGCGTCGCGATGGGGTACCTTTAGGACGGCGCGTCGCCGGACGCTAGTCCACCCGCTATCGCCGTTCCGCTATGGTGCGCGGGATGCTCGAATTGGAAATGGCCCTGCGCGGTGCCGCTGTCGGCCTGCTTGCCCTGCTGACCCTGCTCGTGCCGCGCGGCGCGCCGCGCGCGCCGGCGGCGTGGATCGTCGCCGGCTACACACTCACCATCGCCGCCTATTGCGTCGTCTCGACGCCCGAGTTCGGTCAGCGCTTCGGCGTGGCGCTGCTGCCGCTGGCGATCTTTGCCCATAGCTCCCCGGTCGCGCTCTGGCTGATGGCGCGGGCGTTCTTCGATGATGGCTTCCGCCCGCGGGCCGTCCACGGCGCGGTGATCGCCGCCTGGATCGCGGTCGCGCTGATCTTCTGGCTGCTCATCTGGCCCTTGGGCGGCACGGCGCGGATAGTGGTCAACATCGCCATCCATGCCGTCGCGGCCGGCTTCGCCGTGCTGGCGCTGATCGCCGCGATCCGCGGTGCGCGCGCCGATCTGGTCGAGCGCCGCCGCCGGCTGCGGCCGGTGTTCGTCGCCATGTCCGGCCTCTACATGCTGGTGATCCTCGGCCTCGAGGTCGCGATGCCCAATGGGCCGGCCTATCCCGAACTCTCGGTGCTGAACGCCTTCGGTATCCTGGCGGTGAGCTTTGCCTTCGCCGCCGCGGTGTTGGGCGTAGGCGCAGGCGACCTGTTCGTCCCGGTTCCGCGCGCGGCGGAGCCGATACCACTCGAGGAACAGCGCGCCGAGCCCGACGCGCCGGTCGACACCGCCTTGCTGGGCAAGATCAAGGCGTCGATGGAGCGCGACCGGCTCTATCGCGAGGAGGGGCTGACCATCGCGGTCTTCGCCCTGCGCCTGGGCGCGACCGAGCATCGCGTGCGGCGTGCCATCAACGGCGGGCTGGGCCATCGCAACTTCAACGCGTTCCTCAACGCCTATCGCATCGCGGACGCCAAGGCGGCGCTGGCCGACCCTGGCCAAGCCGAGGTGCCGGTCCTGACCATCGCCATGGATGCCGGCTTTGGCTCGCTCGGCCCGTTCAATCGGGCCTTCAAGGCTGAGACCGGGCTCACGCCGAGCGAGTTCAGGGCCCGCGCGATGGCAGCGTAAGTCTTTGCCGAGACAGGCGGAATTCGAGTTCGACAGGCCTGCGCGATGATTCGGCTAGCCAGCATCCGCATCCGGCGAGCGTCGAGGCGCGGCGAAGTGGAGAAGGGCCCCGTTCCACACACGGGAGCCTCTGCAATGTCCTTCATCTTCGATCTCTTCCTTCAGGCCTGGCCGGTCATGGCCCTGATCGATCTGGCCCGATACGCCATTGCTGCCTCGGTCATGGCGCTGCTGATCTTCACGGTTGCGCGCCTGGGCTTCGGCCCTGGCCGCATCCAGGTCCGGCAACCGACCGGCCGCGACTATCTCAGGGAGATCGCGCTCTCCCTGCGCTCGGTCGTGATCTTCTCGCTCAACGGGTTCACCATCTTCGCCTTGGTGACATCAGGCGTGATCGTGCTGCCGCGGACCGTCGAGGCCGCTGGTGGCTGGGTCGGGATCGCGGCGAGCCTGGCCGCCGTCCTGCTGGCGCACGACACGTATTTCTACTGGACTCACCGGTTGATGCACTGGCCGAAGCTGGCGCGCCACCTTCACCGTGCGCACCATCGCTCGAGCGCGCCCACACCGTTCGCGGCCTATGCCTTCGACATCGGTGAGGCGTGCATCCAGTCGGTGTTTCTGACCTTGTTCCTGCTCGTCCTGCCGGTCCACCCGTTGGTGATCTCGCTCTTCCTGCTGATCATGATCGTGCGCAACGTCATGGGCCATGCCGGCGTCGAGTTCCATCCGGCGATCTTCGCACCGGGTCGCCTGCTGGGCTGGACCACCACCACCACGCATCACGACCTGCATCACCAGACCGGCCGGTGGAATTTCGGCCTGTACTTCACCTGGTGGGATCGTCTGATGGGCACCGAGCATCCCGACTACGCGGCGCGCTTCCACGAAGCTCGCAGCCGCCGCCTGCCGCAGCCGCTGGACGCGTAGGAGGGGACCATGAAGCGACTTCTCCTGCCGCTCGTCGTTTTGCTGGTGTTGCTCGCCGGCGCTGCGTCGGCCCAAACCTCGCCGATGGGCGACTGGCTTACCGCTGCCGCCTCCGCCGTGGTGAAGGTCTCACCCTGCGCATCGGGCGAGGGCACGCTGTGTGGACGCATTGTCTGGCTGTGGGACCCGTCGACGACAGCTGACACGCGCAACCCCGATCCGGCGCTGCGCTCGCGTCCGCTGGTCGGGCTGGACATGCTCTCCGGCTTCCGGCCGGGCGCGCCGGGCGAATGGACCGGCGGGCGCATCTACAATCCCGAGGATGGCAATACTTACAGCGCCACGCTGAAGCTGCGCGACGCCACGACGATGGAGGTGCGGGGCTGCGTGCTGTTCGTCTGCCGCTCGCAGCTCTGGCGCCGGACCTCGGCCTTGCCGCGCTGATCGGCGAATGCTTGCGCGGGGGTGTCGCTGGTCATAGCGTACCCCCGCGAACCGACGGAGGGATCGACATGCGATTGAGGAGGATGATCGCCGCGCTGTTGACGGCGGGCATGCTGGCGACGACGGTGCCGGCGCAGGCCGAGAAGGCGACGGATACGCTGAGGATCCTGTTCGTCGACGCAGTGCCCAACGTCGACATGTACTTCAACAGCCAGCGCACCGGCCTGATCCTGGCGCACCAGGCCTGGGACATGCTGGTACATCGCGACCCGGCGACCTTCGAGATCAAGCCGGCGCTGGCCACCGACTGGAAGTTCGTCGACGCCAGCACGCTCGACCTGACGATCCGCCAGGGTGTGAAGTTCCACGACGGCAGCACGCTCAGCGCCGACGACGTGGTCTACACCATCAACATGGCCGCCGACCCGGCGAGCAAGGTGGCGACGCCCAGCAACTACGCCTGGATCGACAAGGCGGAGAAGACCGGCGACTGGACCGTGCGCATCAAGATGAAGAAACCGACGCCGGCGGCGCTCGAGTATCTCGCCATGGTGACGCCGATCCATCCCAAGGCCTATCGCGAGAAGGTCGGGCCGGACGGCTTCGCCAAAGCGCCGGTCGGCGCCGGCCCGTATCGCATCGTCAAGAATGAGGTCGGCAAGGAAGTCGTCTTCGAGCGCTTCGACGATTACTGGAAGGGCAGCCCCAAGGGCACACCGGCGATCAAGCGGTTGCACGTGCGCTTCGTGCCCGACAACGCCACGGCGATGGTCGAGCTGCTGGCGCAGCGCGCTGACTGGATCTGGAACATCAACCCCGACCAGATCGACAGCGTCAACAAGATGCCGCACCTGCAGTCGATCCGGCAGGAATCCATGCGCATCGGCTATTTGTCGATCGACGCCGCGGGCCGCAGCGGCGCCGGCAACCCGCTGACCAACGTCAAGGTGCGCCAGGCGATCTGGCACGCCATCGATCGCAAGACCATGGCCGACAAGCTAGTGGGCGGCGGTAGCCGAGCGCTCGACGCGCCGTGCTTCCCCAGTCAGTTCGGCTGTGATGCCGACGCGGCGGTGAAGTACCCGTACGATCCGGCCAAGGCTAAGGCGCTGCTCAAGGAGGCGGGCTTCGCCGACGGCTTCGACATCGAGTTCGTCACCTACGTCGCGACCACCTCGTGGAGCGCGGCGATGCAGCAATACCTGGCGGCCGTGGGCATCCGCGCCAAGATCACCCAGCTGCAGGTCGCCGCGGCGATCCAGAAGGCGTGGCGTGGCGAGAACCCGCTCTATCACGGCAGCTGGGGCAGCTACTCGATCAACGACGTCTCGGCGATCCTCCCCGTGATGTTCGGCGGCGGCAACGACGACTACACGCGCGATCCTGAGCTGACGAAGCTGATCGAGGAGGGCGGCAACACGGCTGACTCGGCGGTACGCAAGAAGGCCTATTCGGCGGCGATCAAGCGCGCCACCGAGAACGCCTACTGGCTGCCGCTGTTCACCTACGTGAACCCGTACGCCTTCACCAAGCAGCTCGAGTTCAAGGCGTTCCCTGATGAGTTGCCGCGCTTCTACTACGCGAAGTGGAAGTAGCGTCCGCCTGACCGACCGATGAAAGCGGCGCCGGATGACCTCCGGCGCCGCTTGCTTTTTGGGCAGGCGCGGCGTGCCGAACAGGCGCAGGATGCCGACGAACTTGGTTGCTGGAGGGTTGCCATGGATCTCGGGCTGAAGGGCAAGCGGGTCGCCGTCACCGGCGGCAGCAAGGGCATCGGTCGCGCCGTCGCCGATGGCTTCGCGGCGGAAGGCGCCAATGTCTCGATCTGCGCACGTAACGCCCAAGAGGTGACAGCGACGGTCGCGGCGCTGAAGGCCAAGGGCGTGCAGGCCACCGGCCGCGCCCTCGACGTCGCCGATGCGCCGGCGCTCGCGGAGTGGGTCAAGTCGAGCGCCGGCGAGCTCGGCGGGCTGGATGCCCTGGTCTGCAATGTGAGCGCGCTCGCTGTCGGCGACACGGCGGAATCCTGGGAGAAATCGTTCCGCACCGACATGATGCACTCGGTGAACGCGGTCGCCGCCGCAGTGCCGTTCCTCGAGAAGTCCGATTGCGCCTCGATCGTGTTGATCTCCAGCGTCTCTGGCTTCGAGGTCGATTTCGCGGCGGGCTCGTACGGCGCGATCAAGGCGGCGCTGATCCACTACGCCAAGGGGCTCAGCCGCCAGCTTGTCGGCAAGGGCATCCGGGTGAACTGCGTGTCGCCGGGCAATACCTATTTCGACGGCGGCATCTGGCAGAACATCGAGAAGAACATGCCCGATCTCTTCCAGTCGACCTTGAAGGTCAACCCGACCGGTAAGTTCGGCACTGCGCAGGAGGTCGCCGACGGCGTCGTCTACATCTCCAGCCCGCGGGCCGGCCGCATCTCCGGCACCAACCTGGTGATCGACGGCGCGCTCACGGTGGCGGTCTAGGAGGACGCGCGATGCACACCCATGGCGCTCACACGATCCACAAGGCCCACATCCACCACGGCTGGAACAACGCCTTCGCGCCCGTCCTGACGG
>JAFAZJ010000239.1 GCA_019239835.1 Alphaproteobacteria bacterium
TTCCGCTGGCGCGCTGGCCGTGGGCCGAGATCGTCGTGCGCGATATCGGCCAGGTCTGGCTGCTCGGCTTCGTCTTCCCGCTGCTCTATATCAGCCGCGATCGCGGCGGCTTTGCCGAGTTCGGCCTGCATGCGCGTCGCTGGCCGCTCTTCCTCATCATCAACCTCGCGCTGGCGGTCGGACTCTATTTCCTGATGCGATCGGGCGGCCCGCCGCCGACCGACTTTCGCTGGGATGCCTCGACGATTTGGAAGGCGGCCTATGTCGTGGTCGCCGTCACGTTCGAGTGCCTGTTCTTCTATGCTTTCCTGCGCACGCTGTTCGAACGCGCTTTCGGCGCGGTCGCCGGCATCGTGCTGGCGGCAGGCTTCTACGCCTTCCACCACGCCGGCTTTCAGCCGGAGTTCGCCAAGCTATTCCTGGTCGGCGTGATGTACGCGACGGTCTTTCGTCTCGCCAACAGCGCACTGGTGATCTGGCCGTTCTTCCTCGGCGTCGGCGGCGTCTATGACGTGCTGCTGAAGTCGCAAGTCGTGTCGCCCATCCACTATCCCGAGATCCGCACTGTGGGCCTCGCCGCGCTCATGACGCTGGCCGTGCTGTGGATCGCCCGCTACGGTCGCCCCCAGCAAGGCGGTTGATCCGCCCGGGAGAGCGTCTGCGATGTCGTCCGAGCGTCCGATCCATCGTCCCGGCATAGAAGGCGGGTTGTGGGCTGCCACGGCGGCCGCTGCGCCCAATTTGCCGAGTCTCGACGGCGATCTGACCGCTGATGTTGTCGTGGTCGGCGGCGGCTTCACCGGCCTGTCGACGGCGCTGCATACCGCCGAGCGTGGCCTGTCCGTCGTGCTGCTGGAGGCGGGCGAGATCGGCAATGGTGCCTCGGGCCGCAATGGCGGGCAGGTGATCCCCGGCCTCAAGATGGATCCCAGCGAGCTGCGCCGCGATTTCGGCCAGGACATGGGCAGCCGCATCGTGAAGCTGTCCGGCGGCGCCGCCGACCTGGTGTTCGACCTGATCAAGCGGCACGAGATGGACTGTCCCGCGAAGCAGGGCGGCTGGATCCAGGGCGCGCACTCCAAGATCGCGCTGAAGAGCGTGCTGGCGCGCGCCGAGGAATGGCAGCGCGAAGGTGCGCCGGCCGACATCTTCGACAAGAAGACGATCGCCGACGAGACCGGTCACGATTTCTACGAGGGCGGCTGGATCGATCGCCGCGCCGGGCAGGTCAATCCGCTGGCCTATGCGCGCGGGTTGGCGCGCGCCGCGGTGAAGGCCGGCGCGCGGTTGTTCGTGCAGTCGCGCGCCACCGGCATCGAGAAGGACGGCGACGGTTGGCGTCTGCGCACCGCCAAGGGTTCGGTGCGCGCGGGTCAGGTGGCGCTGTGCACCGATGCCTATAGCGACGAACTGTGGCCCGGGCTGCGCACGGCGCAGGTGCCGGTGAAGAGCGTGCAGATCGCCACCACGCCGTTGGGCCACAACGTGCGCAAGCGCATCCTGCCCGGTGGCGCGGTGGTGTCGGAGACGCGCAAGCTCGCCGTCTATTATCGCCTCGATGCCGATGGCCGCCTGCTGATGGGCGGACGCGGGCCGATGAGCGAGCATGTCGGCAACGCGACGCTCGATACGCTGGCGCGCACCGTGCGCCGCCTGTGGCCGTTCCTCGACACGCCGCAGTACGAGTACGCCTGGTCGGGAACGGTCGGCCTGACGCTCGACCACATGCCGCATCTCTGCCGCCTGGCGCCGGGTGTGATCACCGGCCTGGGCTACAACGGCCGCGGCGTGGCGATGACCACGGCGATGGGCACGGTGCTGGCGAAGTCGCTGTCGGGTACACCCGACGCCGATCTTGACCTGCCGCTGAGCGACCTGCCGAAGGTGCCGCTGTTCGAGATCCGCCAGCCGTTCATTGCCCTGGCCATCCAGTACCACCGCCTGCGCGACGCGATGGGCCTCCCCGGATAGGTTGGGCCGGGATAAGGCTGGCGTCGCGACGCGGGCCACCCCATGTTGGGAGCGATGAAAGCTCTTTCCTTTATCTTCCTGATCCTCGCCGGGCTGTCGATGCTGGGAGCGCTGGGCTCGATCTTCGTCGGCATGGCGGGAATGCGCGGCGGCGGCATCGATCACGCCCGGCGCAGCAACCGCTTCATGTGGTGGCGCGTGCGCCTGCAGCTGGCGGCGATCGTCTTCATCGTCCTGTGGTATCTCACCAGCCGCGTGACCTGACGGATCGACGATGGTTCAGCTCACCCGCATCTACACGCGCGGCGGCGACAAGGGCAAAACCTCGCTCGGCACCGGCAAGCGCGTGGCCAAGCACGATCAGCGTGTCGCCGCCTTCGGTGCCGTCGACGAGGCCAATGCGACGATCGGCTTGGTGCGCCTGCATGCGCCGTCGGCCGAAGTCGACGCCATGCTGAGCCGCATCCAGAACGACCTGTTCGATCTCGGCGCCGATCTGTGCACGCCCGACGACGGCACCAAGGTCGAGTGGGAACCGCTGCGCATCATCGCCAGCCAGGTCGAGCGGCTGGAGAAGGAGATTGATGCGCTCAACGCCGAGCTCAAGCCGCTGAACTCCTTCGTGCTGCCCGGCGGCAGCGCCGCGGCGGCCTATCTGCATCTGGCGCGCACCGTCGCGCGGCGGGCGGAGCGCGAGATGACGGCGCTGGCCGAGCGCGAGCCGGTCAACGCCGAGGCGATCCGCTACATCAACCGCCTGTCGGATCTGCTCTTCGTGCTGTCGCGCCACGTCAACGATCGCGGCGCGAAGGACGTGTTATGGGTGCCCGGCGCGAATCGCTGATCGCCGCGCGATTCGTTGCAAGCGGTTGATTCGGTAGCACTTTCGCTGATCGAACAGGCTTGTGTGCACTGCGTCATCGGCTTGACAGGCTGTGGCGCGGCGACCTAAACCCACGCCTTCGCAGGAAAAATCCCGAGGGCCAACGACAAATGAAGGTGCTGGTCGCGGTCAAGCGCGTGATCGACTACAACGTCAAGATCCGCGTCAAGGCCGACAAGACGGGCGTCGAAACGGCGAACGTCAAGATGTCGATGAATCCCTTCGATGAGATCGCCGTGGAAGAGGCGATCCGCATGAGGGAGAAGGGCAAGGCGACCGAGGTGATCGCCTTCAGCGCCGGCCCGGCCCAGTGCCAGGAAACCATTCGCACCGCTCTCGCCATGGGCGCCGATCGCGGCGTGCATGTGCTGAGCGATGCCGACCTGCAGCCGCTGGCGGTCGCCAAGCTGATGAAGGCCGTGGTCGACAAGGAGCAGCCCGGCCTGGTGATCGTCGGCAAGCAGGCGATCGATGACGACAGCAACCAGACCGGTCAGATGCTGGCCGCGCTGCTCGGCTGGTCGCAGGGTACCTTCGCCAACAAGCTCGACGTGACTGAAGGCGTCGCGATCAAGCGCGAGGTCGACGGTGGCCTCGAGAACATCACGCTCAAGCTGCCGGCGGTGATCACCACCGATCTGCGCTTGAACGAGCCGCGCTATGCCTCGCTGCCCAACATCATGAAGGCGAAGAAGAAGCCGATCGAGCAGCTCACCGCCGAAGCGCTGAGCGTCGACGTGGCGCCGCGCCTGAAGGTGCTGAAGGTCGAGGAGCCGCCGACCCGCAAGGCCGGCATCAAGGTCAAGACCGTGGCCGAGCTGGTCGACAAGCTGAAGAACGAGGCGGGAGTCATCTGATGAGCGTTCTCGTTATCGCCGCGCACGACGGCAAGACCGTCCGCGCCAACGTCGCCAACGCCGTGACTGCCGCCGGTCAACTCGGTGGCGATGTCCACGTGCTCGTCGCCGGCAGCAACGCCGGTGAGGCCGCCAAGTCGGCCGCCGCGATCGCCGGTGTCGCCAAGGTGCTGCAGGCGGAAGACGCCGTGTATGCCAACTGGCTGGCCGAGGATGTGGCACCACTCGTGGTCAAGCTGGCGGCGAACTACGGCCACATCGTCATGGCCGCTGACAACACCGGCAAGAACCTGATGCCGCGCGTCGCTGCGTTGCTCGACGTGGCGCAGGTCTCGGAGGCGATCCAGATCGTCTCGCCCGACACCTTCGTGCGGCCGATATACGCCGGCAATGCGATGGCCACGGTCCAGTCCTCGGACAAGATCAAGGTCGTCA
>JAFAZJ010000073.1 GCA_019239835.1 Alphaproteobacteria bacterium
GTGGCCAGTTCACCCTGGGCAAGAACTTCGACGGCACGGGCGGTTTCGGCCCCGATGTGGTCACCTCCGACGAGCTGCCGAAGGGCGGTGCGCCGCTGCGCATCATGTGCCGGGTCAACGGCGAGACCATGCAGGACAGCAATACCGAGGACATGATCTTCGACACCGTCACCCTGGTGTCGGAACTGTCCAAGGTCATGACCCTGGAGCCCGGCGACGTGATCATCACCGGCACGCCCTCGGGCGTCGGCATGGGCCGCAACCCGCAGGTCTGGATGAAACCGGGCGATATCTGCGAGGTCGAGATCGAGAAGATCGGCGTGCTGCGCAACCCGATCAAAGCGGGCAAGTAGCCGCGTTCGCCTTCTCCTGAATCGCGAAGCGCGCCCTGTGGGGCGCGCTTTTCGTTTGGGCTCAATCTGTCATCCCGAGCGCAGCGAGGGATCTTTCGTCAGCGCCAGGATTCCTCGCTTCGCTCGGAATGACAGAGCAACTCAGTGCCTCAGGATCTGGCCGAGGAACAGCTTGGTCCGCTCGTTCTGCGGGTTGGTGAAGAACGCCTTGGGCTCGTTCTGCTCGACGATCTCGCCGCGGTCCATGAAGATCACCCGATCGGCGACGGCCTGGGCGAAGCCCATCTCGTGCGTCACGCACAGCATGGTCATGCCTTCGCCGGCGAGCTCGACCATGACGTCGAGCACTTCCTTGACCATCTCGGGGTCGAGCGCCGAGGTCGGCTCGTCGAACAGCATGATCTTGGGCCGCATGCACAGCGCGCGGGCGATGGCGACGCGCTGCTGCTGGCCGCCCGAGAGCTGGCCGGGATACTTCATCGCCTGCTCGGGGATGCGCACCCGCTTGAGCAGGCCCATGGCGATTTCCTCGGCGTCCTTCTTGGGCATCTTCTTCACCCAGATCGGCGCCAGGGTCAGGTTCTCCAGAATGGTGAGGTGCGGGAACAGGTTGAACGACTGGAACACCATGCCGACCTCGCGGCGGATGGCCTCGATGTTCTTCACGTCGTTGGTCAGCACCACGTCCTCGACCTTGATCTCGCCCTGCTGATGCTCCTCGAGCCGGTTGATGCAGCGGATCAGGGTCGACTTGCCCGAGCCTGACGGTCCGCAGATCACGATCTTCTCGCCGAGCTTCACCGAGAGATTGATGTCGGTCAGCACGTGGAACTGGCCGTACCACTTGTTGACCTCGGTCAGGCGGATGACTTCCGGCTGGGCCGAGAGGTCGCGTGCGGTCGATGCCATCTCAATCTCTCCGTAGTCGCGGCGTCAGCGCCGCACGCTCTTGTTCATCTCGCGCTCGAGGTACTTGCTGTAGCGCGACATCGAGTAACACATGCAGAAATAGATGATCGCCAGGAAGACGTGGATCTCGTTGGCGTAGCCCGACCAGACGCGATCGACGATCGCCTGCTCGCCGGCGTTCAACAGGTCGAAGATGCCGATGATCAGCACCAGCGAGGTGTCCTTGAAGAAGCCGATGAAGGTGTTGACCAGCGGCGGGATCACCACCTGCAGCGCCTGCGGCAGGATGATGAACGCCGTCTTCTGCATGTAGCTCAGGCCCATCGCGTCGGCGGCTTCGTACTGGCCCTTGGGGATCGACTGCAGGCCGCCGCGGATGATCTCGGCGATATAGGCGCCGGCGAACAGGGTCACCGCCACCAGCGCGCGCAGGAACTTGTCGATGGTCATGCCGGTCGGCAGGAACAGCGGCAGCATCACCGAGGCCATGATCAGCAGCGAGATCAGCGGCACGCCGCGGATCAGCTCGATGTAGCCGACGCACAGGCCCTTGATCAGCGGCAGCTTCGAGCGTCGGCCGAGGGCGGCGAGGATGCCCAGCGGGAAGGCGAACGCCAGGCCGTATGACGCGAGGATCAAGGTGACCGGCAGGCCGCCCCACTTCGACGTTTCGACGTAGCTCAACGGCGCGATGGTGAAACCCGGCACGAAAGCCGACAGGCGTACCATGAGATCCGGCGCGCCGATGAGGCCCATCACCCAATCCCACAGGAGCACGGCGAGACCCACGGCACCGACGGTGGCCAGCACCCAGTAGGCCACGACCTCGATCGCGGACGCGGCGCGACGGCGGAGCAACAGGCCGACGCCGCCCGCGACCAGGGCCACGATCAGCAGCACGCTCAGCGGCACGAAGATCTGACCGAACATCAGCAGGAAGGTGACGATGCTGCCGATGCCCCAGATCGCCGCCAGCCATGCGTTCCAGAACCGCCGGTCGCAGCTCAGCACCAGCATGGCGATGACCGAGATGCAGGCGAACAGCGGCCGCCACTGCTCCTCGTAGGGATAGGTGCCGAAGAAGATCAGGCGGTACTTGTCGACGACGAAGGCCCAGCAGGCACCATCCGGGCTGATCTTGCCGCATTCCTGGCCGCTCTTGGCGCTGGTCACGGACTTGAAGACCGCCCAGTCGAGGAAGTTCCACACGATCATGCCGATCACCAGCACCAGCAGGATGGTGATGATCGAGTTCAGCACGCTGTTGAACAGGTTGCGCCGCATCCAGCCGATGGCACCGGTCGCCTGGGACGGCGGCGGGCGATAGACGCGGGTGACGGTGGCGCTGCCGTTGGTGATGTCGGCCATGGTCTAGCGCTCCACCAGGGCGATACGCTTGTTGTACCAGTTCATGAACAACGAGATCGACAGGCTGACGGTCAGGTACGCCGCCATGATGAACAGGATGCCCTCGATCGCCTGGCCGGTCTGGTTGATGGTGACGTTCACGGAGGCGACCAGGTCGGGATAGCCGATGGCGATCGCCAGCGAGCTGTTCTTGGTGATGTTGAGGTACTGGCTGGTCATCGGTGGCACGATCACGCGCAGCGCCTGCGGCAGCAGCACCAGGCGCATGGTCTGGCCGCGGGTCAGGCCGTTGGCCAGCGACGCTTCGGTCTGGCCGCGATTGATGGCGAGGATGCCCGAGCGCACGATCTCGGCGATGAAGGCCGAGGTATAGAGCACCAGGCCGATCAGCAAGGCGATGAACTCCGGCTGCAGCACGACGCCGCCGCTGAAGTTGAAGCCTTGCAGCGCCGGCACGCTGAGCTTCAGCGGCGCGCCGCCCAGCAGCCAGACCACCAGCGGCAGGCCGATGATGATGCCGAAGCCGGCCCAGATGCGCGGGAATTGCTGGCCGGTCATCTCCTGGCGCTTCTTCGCCCAGCGCGCCACGTACCAGGCGACGCCGATGCCGATCAGGAAGGCGATGCCGACATATTTGTCGATCGGGTCCGCGATGGGCACCGGCACATAGAAGCCGCGGTTTGACAGGAAGAACGCGTCCAGCAGGTTCCACGCCTGGCGCGGGCCGGGCAGCGATTCGCGGATGTACTTGGCGATCAGCAGCAGCCACAGCAGCAGCGGCACGTTGCGGAAAGCCTCGACGTAGATCTCGCAGATCTTGGCCAGCAGCCAGTTGCTCGACAGCCTACCGATGCCGATCAACGTGCCGAGGATGGTGGCGAGGATGATGCCGAGGACCGCCACGCGCAGCGTATTGACCAGGCCGACGATCAAGGCGCGGCCATAGGTGTCGGCGGCGGAGTAGGAGATGATCGTGTCGCCGATCTCGAAGCCCGCCTCCTTCTCGAGGAAGCCGAAGCCGCTGGCGATCTTCTGCCGCTCCAGGTTCTCCATCGTGTTCTGCACGAGATAGACCGCCAGGAGAACGAAGAGCCCGACGACGACGATCTGGAAGAACCAGCCGCGGATCACCGGATCGTTCCACGGCGCCACCTTGGGTTTGGGCGGCGTGCTGCTGAAGCGGGCGTCGACGGCCATCGTCGGGACCTCAGGTACTTAGGTCAGATGCAAGTCGGGCGCCGTCGGCATGAACCGGCGGCGCCCGGGTTTCCTCAGCGGACTGGCGGGGCGTATTGGATGCCGCCATCCGACCATAGTTTGTTCAAGCCGCGGTCGAGCTTCACCGAGCTGTTCGGACCGAGATTGCGGTCGTAGGACTCGCCGTAGTTGCCGACCTGCTTGATGATGCGGTAGGCCCATTCCTCGTCTACGCCCAGTGCCTTGCCCATGCCCGGCGTGATGCCCAGCAGGCGCTTGATCTGCGGATCGTCGCTCTTCTTCATCTCGTCGACATTCTTCGACGTGATGCCCTTCTCCTCGGCCTCGAGCATGGCGTAGACCGACCAGCGCACGATGTCGCCGAACTGGTTGTCGCCGTGGCGGAAGGCCGGCGCCAGCGGCTCCTTGGAGATGCGCTCCGGCAGGATGACGTAGTCATCAGGCTTGGGCGCGCGCGTGGCACGCGACGAGGCGAGGCCGGTGGAGTCGTTGGTGTAGGTGTCGCAGCGGCCGTTGTAGAAGGCCTGCTCGAGCTCGTCGCGGCTCTCGATCACCACCGACTTGAAGTCCATGTTGTTGGCACGGAAGAAGTCGGCGAGGTTGAGCTCGGTGGTGGTGCCGGGCTGCACGCAGACGGTGGCGCCCTTGAGCTCCTTGGCGCTCTTGATGCCCAGCTTCTTCGGCACCAGGAAGCCCTGGCCGTCATAGACGGTGATGTGACCGAAATCGAGGCCCAGCGCGGTGTCGCGGGTGAGCGTCCAGGTCGTGGTGCGCGACAGGATGTCGACTTCGCCCGACTGGACCTGCTGGAAGCGCTGCTGGGCGCTGGCCGGCACGTACTTGACCTTCTCGGAGTCGCCGAGGATCGCCGCGGCGATGGCGCGGCAGACATCGACGTCGATGCCGCTCCACTTGCCGTCGGAGCCCAGCAGATAGAAGCCGGCGCTGCTCGGGCCGACGCCGCAGATCAGTGACCCCCTGGCCTTGATCGCGTCGAGGTCCTTGCCGGCATGGGCAACGCCGGCGACCGCCATGGTGGTCGCCAACGCGGCAGTGGCCGCAAGCATGCGGATGGTGCGCATTCAGTCTCTCCCTGTCGTGTTCGTTCCGTCCGAACGTCTGGCTGTCTGGACCGTTGGGTGGGCGCTGCAGCAAGAAGCGTGCCCGTCTTCCGTCTGACGACGATTTCTCTCCCTCTGATGCCTTCCCATTTCTTATTGATTACCGCGATGCTGGCACGAGCATTGTTCCGGTGCAATCGCTTTGGCGCAAAGTGATTGGCCGCACAAACGAAATCGGCCTCCCGTCAGGGAGGCCGATTGTAATCCCGACCTCATGCTGAGGAGGCTGCGCAGCAGCCGTCTCGAAGCATGGGCAACAGGTACCCGGTGTGCTGCCCACCCTTCGAGACGCGCCCTCTCGGGCGCTCCTCAGGGTGAGGTGGTCGCGCCTAGCGGATCGGTGCGGCGTATTGCAGGCCGCCCTGGGTCCACAGCGCGTTCAGGCCGCGCTCGAGCTTCAGCGGCGTGTTCTTGCCGACATTGCGCTCGAACATCTCGCCGTAGTTGCCGACCTGCTTGATGATCTTGACGATCCAGTCTTCCTCGACGCCCAGCGCCTTGCCCATGCCCGGCGTGACGCCCAGCAGGCGCTTGATCTGCGGGTCGCTGCTCTTGAGCATCTCGTCGACGTTCTTCGAGGTGATGCCCTTCTCCTCGGCCTCGAGCTGGGCGTTGAAGGTCCAGCGCACGACGTCGGCCCACTGGTTGTCGCCATGGCGCACGGCCGGCCCGAGCGGCTCCTTGGAGATGATCTCGGGCAGGATCACGTGGTCGTCAGGGTTCTGCGCGCGGGTGGCGCGGGTCGCGGCGAGACCCGAGGCGTCGGTCGTGTAGACATCGCAGCGGCCGCTGAAATACGCCTGCTCGATCTCTTCGAGCTTCTCGATCACGACCGGCTTGAAGTCCATCTTGTTGGCGCGGAAGTAGTCGGCGAGGTTGAGCTCGGTGGTGGTGCCGGGCTGCACGCAGACCGTGGCGCCCTTGAGCTCCTTGGCGCTCTTCACGCCGAGCTTCTTGGGCACCATGAAGCCCTGGCCGTCGTAGTAGGTGACGCCGGTGAAATCGAGGCCCAGCGAGGTGTCGCGGGTCATCGTGATCGTGGTGTTGCGCGACAGGATGTCGACTTCGCCCGACTGCAGGGCGGTGAAGCGCTGCTGGGCGGAGAGCGGCACGAACTTCACCTTCTTGGAATCGCCGAACAGGGCGGCGGCGACCGCGCGGCAGACGTCGACGTCGAGGCCCGTCCACTCGCCCTTGCTGTCGGCCAGCGAGAAGCCGGCCAGGCCGGTGCTGACACCGCAGATGACCGAGCCGCGCGCCTTGATCGCGTCGAGATCCTTGCCGGCATGCGCCACGGTGGCGAAGCCGCCGAGCGCGACAGTGGCGGCGGCGACCGCCAGCGTCCGTTTCAGCATGATGTCATCCCTTCACATGAGTGGTTGTCGGCGTGTCCGAGCCCAAATGGACAGGCCTGCCGCATGGCGGCATGGTGGCCGCACTCTATGCAGACGCCGCACGCCGCGCAATGAAACGTGTGATCACGTCCTCATGCTGAGGAGGCCGCGACAGCGGCCGTCTCGAAGCATGTGAAACAAATCAGGTGCGGATTGCCCACCCTTCGAGACGCGCCCTTGCGGGCGCTCCTCATGGTGAGGCGGCGGGCGCTAGAGCCGGTCGTTGAAGATCGACGGCTGGGCGTCGCGCCGGGCGCCGCGGCTGAGCTCGTTGCCGCGCTGCTGCCAGGCGCGGAAGGCGACGAGGTCCTGGCCCGCGAGGTTGCCGCTGCCGGCCTGCACATACGGCATCGGGTCGACGAACTGGCCGTCGATCAGGACGCAGAAATGCACGTGCGGGCCGGTCGAGCGACCGGTGCTGCCGACATAGCCGATGATGTCGCCACGGCGCACCCGCGTGCCCGGCTGGGCGGCCGGCGAGAAGCCCTGCATGTGGCTGTAGGTGGTGGCCAGCTGGTCGTTGTGCACGATGCGCACGGTGCGGCCGTAATTGTAGTACCAGCCGGCATAATCGACGACGCCGTCGGCGGCGGCGGCGATCGGCATGCCGTGGCGGCCCTCGAAGTCGATGCCGTTGTGGAAGGCGTAGCCGCCGCGCGCCCACAGGCGGCGATAGCCGAAGGGCGATGAGATGCGGGTGTCGATCGGCGGCGACAGCGCGGCACCACCAACGCGGCCGCCATTGTCGTCGAAGAAGCCTTCCGGCTGATCCTTGGGCGCGAACCACCAGATCCGCGCGCGGCGGCTGTCGTCGTAGATCGAGGCGGCGACCATGGTGACATGACCGTCGGCGCCCTTCTGGCGCACGATCTCGACATTGGCGGCGGCCAGGTTGAGGCCGGCCGGGGCGACCGAGGTCAAAGCGGCGGCGGCGGCCTGGGCCGAGCCGGCATCGAGGCCGGCGCCGGACAGCGCGGCGGTGGCGTTGCCGTTGGCGCGCACGCGAACGACGCCGGGACCGGCGGCGATCGGCACGCCGCGCGGCACGCTGGCGAGACGCGGCGCGACCGCGCTGTCGCTGGGCGCGCGCCAGCGGCGCGGATCGTCTTCACTCTGCGGGCTGTCGGCCGAGGGCTGCATCGTCGGCGCGGCCGCAGGTGCGGCGGCGGCGACCTGCGTGGTGTTGGCCGCGGGCGTGGCCGGAGCGCCACCACCGTTGACGAGGGCGAACTGGCCGGCGCTGCCGCGTTGCAGTTCGATCGAGGCGCCGGCGTTGTTGAACAGGCGCAAATTCTCGAGCTGGCGGCCGCCGGCGCCGGGGATCGGCGCGCCGAGCATGGCGCGACCCGAGGTCAGGGCCATCGGCTTCACCGCGAGCTCGACCTCGACGACCTTGGCGGCGGCATCGGCATCGACCTTGGCGACGCCCAGCGCCGTCAGGTGATCGGCCCAGCCCTTGGCGGGATCGATGGCGAAGGCCGAGGCCTCGCCGCCGGGTACGGCGCCCTTGTAGACGTTGGCCGGCGGCTTGCGCACGGCAGCCGTCGCGGTGTTGCCGCGATGGGTCGGCACGCCACGATAGACGGTCGGCTTGTTGGGGGTGGCGCTGGCCTGTGGCGGGCGCACCTGAAGCTGGGTCGGCTTGGTCTGCTGGGCGATGCTCACCGAGGCGACGAGCAGGCTGGCGGACGTGGCGACAGCAGTCACCACGGCGAGTGAGCGCCACCGGCGCACGATCGTCTCCGACATGAAACCCCTTCCCGCAATTTCCAAAACGAGAACGCTACTCAACTCGAGTCTTGGTTGTCGGGACGGGGTGGGTCGATCCGCGACGGCGCGTGGATCGGCCGGCCCTGTCCAAAACTTGTCACCCATAAGCCACGCCAACTTTGGCCTGTAAAGCCAAAATCGTGACAAAATTGCCACACTGTGGCTGCGGCAGCGACCTTTTTGGGGATAAAGAACGCTTAACTTTCAAGGAGATAGAGGTATGTCGGTGGTTCTGTCGCGCGATATCGCGTGTCAGGCGTTCGGCACCGTCCAGGTCGCATCCTCGTCGAGCGGGTAAACCGGGCGCGGCAGCTTGGTCCAGTCGAAGTTCGCGAGGTTGGGCGAGGTGAGGCCGGGGTTGTCGACCTCGATGATGTTGTCCGGCGTGGTGAACTGATCGAAGCCGGCGCGGAAGTGGCCGCGGCTCTTCACACACAGAGTCCGTGCCTTCGCCAGGATGTCGGGATCGAAGACCTCGAGTTGCATCGGATCGAGGCATTGCTGGCGCAAGGTGATCACGGCCACGTGAATGCCGCCGAGGTCGAGCAGCGCGGCCGCGCCGAGATCGGACGCGACGCCGCGGATCAGGCCGCGACGGCCGATGAACGGACCGTCGTGCAGCTTCACGACCTTCGCCTCGGCTTCCCAGGCTTGCGAGAAGGACTGCGTCTCGCTGGTGTTGAAGCGGGCGCGGAAGCTCGCACCCTCGCCCAGGCGATGCGCCTCTGCAGCCAGCGCCGGATCGTTGATCAGGCCGAACAGCACGTGCTGCGCGTTGGCGGCCTTGAGCGCCTTGAGCAGGTACATGGTGTTGCCGCGCGCGCCGCCGCCGGGATTGTCGGCGCAGTCGGCGAGGATCAGCTTCGGCTTCGACGCATCGAGCCCGGTCTCGACGGCACGGCGCACGGCGGCGTCGAGCGAGGTCATGTTGCGCTTGAAGCGCTCGCGCATCGCCCAGGCTTTCGTGCCGATCTCCAGCGCCACGGCGCGGCCCGGCGTCACGTCGTCGCCGCGCACGGTGACGATGGTGCACAGACCGTTGAGCGGCGAATCGGCGAAGGCGAAGCCGGCCATGACAGAGACGTTCATGATCGGCCCGCCGATCTTGGTCTGGCCGTACTGGATCAGGTCGGCGTAAGGGCCCTGGTTCGGGCCGGTGGCGGTGAGCAACGAGATCGGCGGCGAGACGATCGGCGTCTTCACGAAGGTGCAGCGGGTCTTCATGCCGCCCAGCGCTTCGCGCATGTGGCGCGCCGCCTCGATGCCGCGCTCGCGGATGTCGGTGTGCGGGTTCTCGCGATAGCCGACATAGACGTTGATGGCATCGACCAGGCGTTGCGAGACATTGGCGTGCAGGTCGAAGACGCCGATGACAGGCACGTCGGCGCCGACGATGCGGCGGATCATGGCGTAGATCTCGCCATCAGGGTCGTCGTTGCCCACCGCCAGCGCCGCGCCATGCGAGGAGACGTAGACCGCGTCGAGCGGCAGGTTGCGCTTCAGCCCGGCCTCGAAATCGGCCATCAGCTCGGCGAAGTAGGGGGCGTCGACCGGACCGCCGGGCTGCGCCTGCGCCACGCGCAGCGGGATCGGCATCCAGGCGCCGGTGCGATCCATCTCGGCGACGAAGCCCGGCAGGTCGGGCAGCATCATCGAGGCCGGCAGGCGCGCATCCCTGATGATCGCCTCGCCCGAGAGATCGACGTCGTCGGCGAAATCCTGGCGGGTGGCGACGGGCGCGAAGCGGTTGCACTCGATGGCGAAGCCCAGCAGGGCGATGCGTGGCACGGACGCGGTCATGACGATCTCCTGAAATACGATCTGTCATCCTCGGGGCCGTCAGCGGCCCCTGTAGCGTAGCGAGGGATCTTTCGGCAGCGCCAAGATTCCTCGCTACGCTCGGAATGACGGGTCAAGGTCCGCCGAGCACGGGCTCGTAGGCGAACAGCCCGGCCTGGCCGCCGGTATGGATGAACACGACGTTCTGCTCGGCGCGCCATTTGCCCTTGCGGGCCAGGTCGATCAGCCCGGCCATCGCCTTGCCGGAATAGACCGGGTCGAGCAGCAGGCCCTCGAGCTTGGCTGCCATGTCGAGCGCCTCGATCATGCCGGGCGTCGGCACGCCGTAGCCCTCGCCGACATACGAGCCATCGGCCATCACCCGCTCTCGCGCGATCGGATGCTTCAGGCCAACGAAGGCGGCGGTGGGTTCGACGAGCTTGAACACCGCCGCCTCCTGCACCGGCCCGGGCTGGCGCACGCAGATGCCCAGCACATCGACGCCGCTCTGCGCCGCCTCGAAGCCGACCACCAGCCCGGCCTGCGTGCCCTGGCTGCCGGTCGCCACGACGACAGTGTCGACGGCGAAGCCCATCTCGCCGCTCTGGCGCAGGACCTCCTGCGCGCTGTCGATATAGCCCAGCGCGCCGACCGGGTTGGAACCGCCGCCGGGGATCACGTAGGGCCGGCCGCCTTTGCCGCGGATCTCGTCGGCCACCGCCTCGGCCGCCGGCATCATC
>JAFAZJ010000103.1 GCA_019239835.1 Alphaproteobacteria bacterium
CCGAACTTCTCCTGCAGATCGATCAGGAGATTGATGATCTGCGCCTGGATGTTGACGTCGAGCGATGAGATCGGTTCGTCGGCAACGATGAAATCCGGCTTGAGCGAGAGCGCGCGGGCGATTGAGATTCGCTGACGCTGGCCGCCGGAGAATTCGTGCGGATAGCGTGCGGCCATCTTCGGGTTGAGTCCGACGCTGGACAGCAATTCCTCGATGCGCGTTTCCGTCTCAGCGGCGGTGTTGGTCAACCGGTGGAAGCGCAGCGGCTCGCTCAGGATCTCGCCGACCGTCATGCGCGGGTTGAGCGACGCGTAGGGATCCTGGAAGACCATCTGCATATGCCGGCGCAGCGGACGGATCACCGATGGCGAGGCTTTGGCGATGGCCTGGCCGGCGAAGCGGATTGTGCCCTCGGTCGGCTCATGGATGCGCATCACCAGCCGTGCGAACGTCGACTTGCCACACCCCGACTCGCCGACGATGCCGACGGTCTCGCCAACCTCGACATCGAGGTCGACGCCATCCACGGCGTGAACCACCTTGCGGGGCGCGAACAATCCGTCCTTGCGCAGCGGGAAGTGCTTCACGAGACCGCGGACGGACAGCAGCGGTTCCTTCGCGGATTTCTCCACCTCAGAGCGAACTACAGCAGTGGTCGGCCGTGGCGGACTTACGGGCGGCAGGGGCTCGCCATTCTTGGTCACCCAGCACCGGGCCTTGCGTCCGGGTGCGACCTCGTCGAGCGATGGATGCTCGTCGCACTTGCTGATGCGGAACGGGCATCGCGCTGCGAACCGGCAGCCTGAGGGCATCGCCAGTGCATCGGGTGGCGCGCCCTCGATGGTGGTCAGCCGCCGCGTTCCCGGCAGATGGCGATCGATGCGGGGCACGGCGTTGATCAGCGCCCAGGTGTAGGGATGGCGCGGATTGGCGAGGACCTCTTCGGTCGGTCCTTCCTCCACGACCTCACCGGCATACATCACCAGCACGCGGCGGCATACGCTGGCGATCACGCCGAGCGCATGGCTGATCAGGATGATGGCGGCGCCGAAATCGCGGTTGAGCTCGACCATCAGGTCGAGGATCTGGGCCTGGATCGTGACGTCGAGTGCCGTCGTGGGTTCGTCCGCAATCAGCAGCGCCGGCTCGTTGGCGAAGCCCATCGCCAGCATGACGCGCTGGCGCATGCCGCCCGAGAACTGGTGCGGATACGAATGGATCGCGCGCTCGGGCGCCGTGATGCCCATGCGGCCCAGGAGCGAGACGGCGCGCGCCGTCGCCTTCTCGCCGTCGAAGCGGCCGTGCGCCTGCATGGTCTCGACCAGCTGCTTGGCGATGCGCAGCACGGGGTTGAGCGAGGTCATCGGATCCTGGAAAACCATCGCGATGCCGTCGCCGCGCATGGCGCGCAGCTCGTCCTCGCTCATCGCCAGCACGTCGGCGCCGCGAAAGCGCACCTCGCCGCCGACGATGCGGCTGGGCTCGTCGAGCAGCCGCATCAGCGACATCGCCGTGACGCTCTTGCCCGAGCCGGATTCGCCGACGATGCCGACGGTCTCGCCCGCCTCGACGCTGAAGCTCACGCCATCGACGGCGCGGACAACGCCGGCATCGGTGAAGAACTGGGTGCGCAGATCGCGCACGTCGAGGATGGGGCCTTGCCCCTTGACTGGCGTGCTCACGATCATCGCCTCCGCGAGCGTGGGTCGAGCCAGTCGCGGATGCCATCGCCCAGGAAGTTGAAGCCGAGCACGATGGTGAGGATCGCGAAGCCCGGGAAGGCGGCGACCCACCATTGCTCGATCAGCTCGCGGCCTTCCGAGACCATCGAGCCCCATTCCGGCGTCGGCGGAATCACGCCCAAGCCCAGGAACGACAGCCCGGCGAAGGTGATGATCGCGTTGCCGACGTCGAGCGTCACCAGCACGATCAGCGGCCCGATCGAATTCGGAAAGATGTGCCGCAGCAGGATTCGCGACGGCGTGAGGCCGACGACGACGGCGGCCTCGACGTATTCCTGCGAGCGCTGCACCAGGACCAGGCTGCGGGCGAGGCGGGCGAATTTCGGCCACCACACCACCAGCATGGCGATGATCGTGTTGGTCGTGCCGATGCCGAGCGCCGCCGCGATGGCCATCGCCAGGATGATCGGCGGAAAGCACAGCACGAGATCTGTCGTGCGCATGATCAGCTCTTCGGCGCGTCCGCGCGCGAAGGCCGCGATGCCGCCGACCAGCGTGCCGATGACTGCGCCGACGAGAACGACGACCACGCCTGTCGTGAGCGAGATGCGCGTGCCGTAGATCAGCCGGGTGAAGACATCACGGCCGAGCACGTCGGTACCCAGCCAGTGGGCCGACGAGGGTGGACGCAGGCGCGCGGTGACGTCGACCGTCGATGGCATGTAGGGCGACAGCAGCGGCGCGATGATCGCCACCACGATCCAGATCAGAATGACGAACGCGCCGATGGCCGGCAGGCTGTAGCGACGAAGCGTGCGGCGCAGCTTCGACTGGACGGGTGCGATGGGGCGCAGGCTGACCGGTGCCTCCGCGATGCTCATCGCACCACCCGCGGATCGAGCAGCGCGTAGCTGACGTCGATGAGGAGATTGATGATCAGATAGACGACTGCGACGATGAGCGTGATGCCCATGATCGCCGGGAAGTCGAGCGTGACGGCGCTGCGGAACGTGTACCGGCCAAGCCCGGGCCAGGAGAAGATCGTCTCGGTCAGCACCGCGCCGGTCAGCAGGTTGGCGTAGGCAAGGCCGCCCAGGGTGACGATCGGAATGAGTGCATTGGGCAGGATGTGGCCGATCACGATGCGGCGGTAACGCAGGCCCTTAGCGCGGGCAACCCGCACGTAATCCTGCTGCATGCACTCGAGCATGCTCGCCCGCGTGGTCCGCGTAATGAGGCCGAGCGTCGCTGCCGCCAGCACGATGGAAGGCAGGACCAGGTGCGCGGCGGCGTCGTGGAATAGTTCCCAGTCGCCGGCGAGCACGCTGTCGATCAAATAGAGGCCGGTGGCCGATGGCGGTGGCAACGCGATCGAATCGATTCGCCCAGGGCCTGGCGCGATCTGCAGGCCACCGTAGAACACCGCCAGCATGATGAAGGCGAGCCAGAAGGTGGGCGACGACACGCCGATCAGCGAGACCAGCCGCGCCACGTGATCGATCCAGCTGTCGCGGCGCACGGCCGCCATGATGCCAAGCGGAATACCGACGACCAGCGCCAGGACGAATGAAACGCTCGCCAGCTCCAGGGTGGCCGGCGCGAAGTCGCGGATGTCCTGCAGCACGGGACGCTGCGAGGAGATCGAGACGCCGAGGTCGCCGTGGAACAGCCGTTCCAGGAAAATCAGGTAGCGCTGCCAGAGCGGCAGATCGAGGCCCCACTTGGCGCGCCACTCCGCGACGAACTCCTTGTTCGACGCCGCCATGTCGCCGAGCTGCGCCAGCACCGGATCTCCCGGCACCGTGTTGGCAAGCAGGAAGATGACGAGCGTTGCCAGCAACGCCATCACGAAGGCGAGGAACAGGCGAGACAGAATGTATTGCGGCACGTCTCGCCTACTCCAACCTCACCGCGGGCGCTAAGCGCGCCCGCTTACGCGAAGAACCGCCGACCAGACTGGCGATCACTATGCCGACGGCTTGACGCCATAGAGGTCGAGCATCCAGCCCGCCGCGGTCAGCGGGAAGTCCTTGACGGTGTTGCGCACCGCGATCTGGTAGACCGGCTGGAACAGGACGAAGTGGTTGGCCTGGTCGACCATCTGCTTCTGCCACTCGACCCAGAGGTCGGCCTGCTTCTTCGCATCGGTCTCGGTCGCAGCCTCGGCGACGAGCTTGCGGACGTCGTCGGGCGGCGTCCAGTGCACGCGCTTGGCGACGCGGTTGATGACGGCGCCGGCCCACAGCCAATTGTCGACCGCCGGCGGATTCCAGAAGGTCAGCACGCCGCCCTTCGACTTGCCGGTGGTGTACTCGGTGCGCAGGTTGACCTGATCCACGGGGCGCAGGTTGACCTTGATTCCGACGCGCGCGACGTCCGACTGAATCTTCAGGCCGAGATCCTGGTAGGTGACGCCCTGCACGGCGGCGTTGCCGTAGGAGATCTCGAACTCGAAGCCGTCCTTGAAGCCGGCCTTGGCCAGCAGTTCCTTGGCCTTGACCAAATCCTGCTTGAAGCCGATCTGGCGGGCGACCTCCTCGGTCGAGCCGCTGACGCCGATCGGCAGGAAGTGCGCCGGCCGAAGGGCTGCACCGCCGAGCATGTTCTTGACGATGCCGTCGTAGTCGATCGCATAGCCGATCGCCTGGCGCGCTTCCTTGACGGCGAGCGCCTTGTTGAACTCGGGCTCCTGGGTCAGCGCCATGTAGACGAAATCCAGGCTCGGCAGCGGCGCCATGCGCACGCTCGTCTCGCTCTTCAACGCGGCGATCTGCTCCGGAATGAGATTGAACGCCGCGTCGATATCGCCACGGCGGATGGCGAGAAGCTGTGCGGCGCCATCGGAGATATGGCGGATGACGATGCGCTCATACGGCGGCTTGCCGCCCCAGTAGTGCTCGTTGCGCACCAGCTGGATCTGCTGGTTGCGCTCCCAGGCGGCGATCCGGTAGGCGCCGGTGCCGCACGAATTGCTGTTGATCCATTGCGCCGCCTTGTCGGCGGTCTTGGCATCCTTCGCCGCGCTGGCGCCGTTGGCTTCGGCGACCTTGCGCTCCATCACGATGAACTCAGGCGCCGCGATGATGCTCAGCAGCGGTTCCTTGGGTTCCTTGAGGATGATGTCGATGGTCGACTTGTCGACGATCTCGACCCGATCGACGTTGGCGATGTACTGCGAGGGCTGGTCACCGAGGTTGATGACGCGATCGAACGACCATTTCACGTCCTCGACCGTCATCACATTGCCGGTCGAGAACTTCACACCCTCGCGCAAGGTGAAGCGCCAGCCCTTGCCGTCAGGCGTGCGGCCCCACTTGGTCGCGAGCCCGGGCGCGACATTGATGTATTCGCCGGGCTTCATGGTGACCAGCGCGTCGTAGGCGGCCGCCACCGTCATCGGCGAGGTGTATTGCGCGAGCCGTGCCGGATCGAGCGTGATCGTGTCGCTGATGTCGATGCCCAGAACGAGCGTGTTCTTTCGCGTCTGCGCGAAAACACGGTCGGGGAGGTTCGCCGCCAGCGCCCCACCTGTCACGCCAAGCAGCTGCAAAAGCCGGCGCCGATCGATCCAGCCAAGTCCGTCCGTCATGTGCTCTCTCCCGAACCAAACGCTTGTTGTTCGGGCGACAGTAGACCGGATCGCGCGCGCGACGCTACCCGGTGCGACCAAACGACGAAACGATCGGGACAGGTGTCCCGATCGTCTCGCTCTAGACTTTACCCTGAGGTCAGCGCGGCTGATCGGCCTCGATCACCTCGAGATCGGCGGTCATCACCTTGCCCTTGGTTTCGGGGCCGAGGAAGACCGCGATCACGTACACGATCAGCGAACCGATCGTGGCGTACATCATCGGCTTGACGAAGCCCATGCCCTGGTTGACGGCGAAGTAGGTCAGCACTGGCGCGACTGCGGCACCCCAGACCGCGCCCTGGTGATAGACGAAGCCCGCCGCAGTGGCCCGCACCTCGGTCGGGAAGCGTTCCGACAGCCAGCCCGGGTTCAGCGCATCCTTGCCGCCGACGAAGCAGATGAACAGCATGAAGGTCACGAGGAACCAGGTCGCATCCTTCGTGCCGAGATAGATCGGTACGAGGAAGATGGCGATGGCGCAGGGGATCATCAGGGCCCAACGCCGGCCGATCTTCTCCGACATGCCGCCCCAGAAGCTGCTGGCGACAAAGGTGATGATGTTGCCCCAGAAGACCGGGACAGCCACCTGGGCCGGTGTCCAGCCGAGCTCCTTCTGCAAGTAGGTGCCCAGCATCGCCCAGATCGCGTAGTAGACCCAGAAATTCGCCGCCATCCACAGGCAACCCGTGAAGGTGTTCCAGAGGTACTTGCGCTTGAAGATGGCGAACAGCGGCAGCGTGACCTGCTTGTTGGTCGTGTTCTGGATGTTCTTGTTGTCCTGCCAGACCTGAGGCTCCTTGACGTAGAGACGGATCCAGACGACCGCCAAGGCCGGCAGCACGCCCAGGATCAGCATGCCGCGCCAACCGTAGCCGGGCGACATTGCTTCGAGCGGGTCGTAGAGGAAGCCGTAGGCCAACGCCGACAGCGCGAAGCCCAGGCCCCACGAGCCCTGCAGCACACCCGACATGAAGCCGCGCGAACGTGCGGGCCACGATTCCATCGCCAGTGCGGCGCCGGCCGGCCATTCCGCGCCCATGCCGATGCCCAGCAGGGCCCGGGCCACGAACAGGAACGTGAAGCTGGGCGAAAGGCCCGCGGCGAGATTGCAGAACGAGTACCACAGGATGGAGATCATCAGCGGCGCCCGGCGCCCCAGCCGATCGGCCAGCCAGCCTGATGCGGTGGCGCCGGCCAGGCGCATGATCAGCGTGATCGAGAAGACGGCGGTGACCTCGATCAGCGGCACGCCGAATTCCTTGGCGATCGGCGCCATGATCAGGAGGAAGACCGTGAAGTCGAACGCGTCCAGCGTCCAACCCAGCCATGCGGCGGTATATGCGTACCACTGATCTTTGGTGGGTTCCTTCCACCACGGCACTGCGGACGCGGGTGCGCTGGATACGGACATTGGCGAGTCCTCCCGAACTGTTTTTGGTTACGCGGACGCTTCTCCACTTGAGATTGAGCAGGCGGATGTATTCTGGCGATTGCGGAGTACTGGCAGCAACGCCAAGGGACTCACGGGCAATCGTCGCGCTCATCGAGCGACGTGAGTATGGGACAGCAAACCTGCTGGCAATCTGACGGACCGGTCCCTGACGGCGCGGGCAGTCGGGCGTGGGCCATTCTCCACAAAATCTGGTTGTTGAATTAGGCCACGGGTATTCGAGGATGTCGGTTCACGCCGTCTGGGGGAGCTTCGAATGCCGTTCTATCAAAGAGGTGACGTCCGCATCCGCTATGAGGAAGTCGGCTCCGGCTTTCCGTTGCTGGTGATCCCGGGCGGCGGATTGAACTCGCGAGTCAGCAACTGGCAGACCGCCGTGATCAACGCGATGGAGGAGTACAAGAACGACTTCCGCTGCATCACCATGGACCAGCGCAACGCCAACGGCGGCGAGTCGACCGGTCCGGTGCCGACCGAGAACGCGTGGGACGCATTCGCCGATGACCACCTTGGCCTGATGGATCATCTCGGCATCCGCGAGTTCGTCTTCATGGGCTACTGCATCGGCGGCTGCTTCGCCGGCAAGCTGTTGCAGCGCGCGCCGCAACGTGTCGTGGCCGCCGTGTTCTGCCAGACCGTCGGCCATCGGCCCGAGGATCCCGAAGTCATGGTCCGCCACAGCCGGGACAACTGGCTTCCCGGCTTCAAGGAGCGCCGCCCCGACGTGTCGCCGGAGACGATCGACAAGTACTTCCACAGCCTGTGGCGTGCGCAGCCCGATTTCCTCTACAGCGTGCCGCGCGCATTCATCCGCGACTGCACGAAGCCGATGCTGGTCCTGCCGGACGACACGATCTCGCATCCGCTGCCAACGTCGATCGACGTCGCGTCCCTGGCGCCCAACGCCGAGATCACCGTCTTCCCCTGGAAGGAGCCGGCGGAACTCAAGGCCCGCACGATCAACCGGGTGCGCACGTTCCTGAAATCGCATTTGCCGAAGTGAATCCCGGCTGCGTTCCGGACGTGAGCCTCCTCGGCCTCGCAAACCTCGACGGCGGTTAGCGCATGCGACGCGGCTACTTCACCACGTTTGTTGCCGGCGGAGCCGGGCTGGGCCTGACTCCGCCGCCGACCTTGCTGGTGCAGGCCAAAGAGATCATCGAATGAAGCGACGGCACCTTCTCACGTACGCCGCTGGTGTCGTCGGCGCTGTTCCCTTCGTCGCTGCTGCGCAGCAGACTGCCAGGGCACTGGGGCTCAGCCTGTCGCCCATGTTCCTCGGCCGCGCCGACGATGTGATCGAATGAGGCGCAGCCTGATGGGGCTCTGGCGGACAGGGCGGGATTCGAACCCGCGGTGGCTGTTACACCACGCACGCTTTCCAAGCGTGTGCCTTAAACCACTCGGCCACCTGTCCTCTCAGGCGGGGCGCAACCTACACAGCGGGTCCTGTTCTGCCAAGCGGCTGCGGCGGCATTGGCCGTCGCGCAGTTCCGTCATAGGCTCTGCGCCAACGAGGCGGCGGGATCGCAACAGGCCGTCCGGTAGCAGGAGGAACTTGAGGATGCGAATTTCTGTAGCCGTTGGGGCCATGCTGCTGGGTCTGGGGCTCGCCGCCCAGCCGGCGGGCGCGCAGATTTCCGGCGATGTCATCAAGCTCGGTGTGCTCACCGACATGTCGAGCCTGTATTCCGACATCAACGGGCCGGGCGCGGTGATCGCCGTGCAGATGGCGATCGAGGATTTCGGCGGCACCGTCGCCGGCAAGAAGATCGAGCTGATCCAGGCCGACGTGCAGAACAAGGCCGACGTCGCCGCCAACATCTCCAGTCGCTGGTACGACGTCGATGGCGTCGACGTGATCCTGGGCACCGGCGGCTCGGCCTCGTCGCTGGCCACCCAGCGCGTCGCCGGCGACAAGAAGCGCGTCTTCCTCGCCGTCGACCCGGCCTCGTCCGACGTCACCGGCAAGGCGTGCAACGCCTACACGATTCATTGGGTCTACGACACCGTGGCGCTGGCCAACGGCACCGGCTCGGCGGTCGTGAAGTCGGGTGGCGATTCGTGGTTCTTCATTACCGCCGACTACGCCTTCGGCCACGCGCTGGAGCGCGACGTCACCGCCGTGGTCAAGGCCAATGGCGGCAAGGTGATCGGCGGCGTGCGTGCGCCGCTCAACACCTCGGACTTCTCGTCCTTCATGCTGCAGGCGCAGGCTTCGAAGGCGAAGATCATCGGTCTCGCCAACGCCGGCGGCGACACCATCAACTCGATCAAGCAGGCGGCCGAATTCGGCATCGTCAAGGGCGGTCAGAAGCTCGCCGGCCTGCTGGTCTTCGTCACCGACGTGCACAGCCTGACGCTCAACCTGGCGCAGGGCCTGCAGCTCACCGAGGCGTTCTACTGGGATCGCAACGACGAGAGCCGCGCCTTTGCCAAGCGCTTCTCCGCGCGCCACGGCGGCAAGATGCCGACCAGCATCCAGGCCGGCTTCTACACCGCGGCCAAGGCCTATCTCGAGCAGATCAAGGCGCTGGGCACCGACGACGCCGACAAGGTGATGGCGCGCTTCAAGTCGACGCCGGCCGACGATCCGATCTTCGGCAAGTCGTACATCCGCGCCGATGGTCGCAAGATCCACGACGTCTACCTCTTCGAGGTGAAGTCGCCGGCCGAGTCGAAGGGACCGTGGGACTACTACAAGCTGATCCGCACCATCCCGGGCAACGAGGCGTTCCGGCCGATGGACCAGGGCGACTGCCCGCTGGTCAAGAAGTAGTCGACGCGACGACAGAACGAGAGCGGGGCGGACGGCACCAGCGTCCGCCCCGTTCGCATTACTGGAACAGGAGCTTCGCGGTGTAGCCGTCCATCGGCGGTCCCTTGTAGCCGCGGATCGTCACCGTCTGCACGACGCGGTCCGGGCCATCGAGCTTCTGCTCCAGGCTGAGATTGGCGCGCACGTTGCCGGCGAAGCCGAAGCCGCTGCCGGTCATCGTCGCGCAGCAGCCGGCGCTGCCGCCCGACGGGCGCAGGTCGATGGCCGTGGCGCGCGAAAGCTGCATGCTGAGCGTCTTGAAGAGATCGGCGACCTGGCCGCTGCCGCCGATCTTCTCGGCGACGTTGA
>JAFAZJ010000122.1 GCA_019239835.1 Alphaproteobacteria bacterium
ATACGGCGCAGATCGATGCCAGCGACAGCGCTACGCCCGACTGGTAGCGGCCAATCGTCGGCTCCAGGAAGGCAATGAGGTGCACCAGGAAGCCGACCTGAGCCACGAGGGCAAGCGCGAACGGTGCTGCCACCGTCCAAAATTGCAGGCTGCGCAAGGCGCGCGCGCGGGTCCAGGTGCCGGATGTGACAGGCGAGGTGGTGGTGCTGCGCGGACGGTGCGGCGGCCAGTCGACCCACAGCAGGATCGCCGGGCCGGCGATCAGCAGGGTGGCGATGGACGCGACAGTCATGGCGGTCGCGAAGTCGAAGGCGCCGATCAGCGCCACCAGCGCCGGCGCGAAGACGATGCCGGCGACGCTGGCGCCGTTGAGCGCCCAGCTGATCGCCATCCCGCGGCGCACGCTGAACCACAGGCCGAGGATGTTGTTGATGACGGCGATGCTGCTGCCGGCCCATCCGAACGACATCAGCAGGAAGGCGCCGTAGAGCTGCCACGGCTTGTGCACCAGCGCCAGCAGCGCGCCCGAGCCGCTCAGCATCACCAGTCCGGCCAGTGCCACGTTGCGCGGGCCGAAGCGGCGCACTGCGTCGCTGACCCAGATCACGATCAGGCCGCCGAAAAGGTAGTAGACCGTCGTCGCAGTCGAGATCAGCGAGGTCGGCCAGTCGTAGAGCTTGCGCAGCTCGGCGAGGTAGACGGTGTGGCCGTAGAAGCCGAAGCCCCAGGCGGCCACCGCCAACAGGAAACAGGCGAAGACGGTCTTCCAACCGGCATAGCCGCGCGACGTCTCGTCGACGGTAAGGGTACTCGTGGTCATGACCTCGACATGCCGTCGCTTCACGCGGCGCGTCCATCGCAAATCTTGTCACCGCACAATGGGTGTATGGTGGCCGCAAAAGTAGGAGGGAGACAATTCATGGCCGACGCGCCGACCCAGCCAAAGGACGCCGCGCCCTCAACCGCTGCCGCCAACCGCGCGATGCTGGATCAGCTGCCGTTCGAGGATCGCGAGGATTTCGCCGAGGCAGCGCGCGGGTTGATCGCGGCGCTGCCTGACGGCGTGGTGCGCACGTCCAGCGGCTCGGTGATGTGGAACCTCGGTGCCTATGGGTTCCTCAATGGTCGCGAAGCACCGCCCACGGTCAATCCCAGTCTGTGGCGCAACGCCCAGCTCAACATGAACAACGGGCTGTTCAAGGTCGTCGATCGCGTCTTCCAGATCCGCGGCGTCGACCTCGCCAACATGACGATCATCGAGGGCGACAGCGGGCTGATTCTGATCGACCCGCTGGGCACGGCCGAGGTGGCGCATGCCGGCCTTGAGCTCTACTTCCAGCACCGGCCGCGCCGGCCCGTGCATGCGGTGATCTACACGCACAGCCATGTCGATCACTACGGCGGCGCCAAGGGCGTGGCGACCGAAGAAGATGCGAAAGCCGGCCGCGTGAAGATCATCGCGCCCGATGGCTTCATGGAGGCGGTGGGCGGCGAGAACGTGCTGGCCGGCGTGGCGATGACGCGCCGCGCGATGTTCCAGTTCGGCCCGCTGCTGCTGCCGGGTGAGCGCGGCCAGGTCGATGCCGGCCTGGGCAAGAACATCGCGCGCGGCCAGGTGACCCTGATCCCGCCCAACGACCTGATCGTGCAGAAGACCGAGCGGCGCACGATCGACGGCGTCGAGATCGAGTTCCAGCTCGCGCCGGAGAGCGAGGCGCCGGCCGAGATGCACATGTTCTTCCCACAATTCGGCGTGCTGAACATGGCCGAGAACGCCACGCCGCTGCTGCACAATTTCATCCCGCTGCGCGGTGCGGTGGCGCGCGACACGCGGCTGTGGTCGCGCTACATCGCCGAGGCGATGCGCATGTACGGTGATCGCACCGAAGCGCTGATCGCGCAGCACCACTGGCCGACCTGGGGCCGCACCAAGGTGATGGCCTTCCTCGCTCGCCAGCGCGACCTCTACAAGCACATCCATGATCAGGCGCTGCGCATGGCCAATCTCGGCCTGCGTCCGGCGGAGATCGCCGAGACCCTGCAGCTGCCCAAGGAGCTGCAGCGCGACTGGACGGTGCGCGGCTACTACGGAACGGTGAGCCACAACGCCAAGGCGGTCTTCCAGCGCTATCTCAGCTGGTACGACGGCAACCCGTCGAACCTCAACCCGCTGCCGCCGGTGCCCGGCGCGCGCAAGATGGTCGAGTACATGGGCGGCGCCGACGCCGTGATGGCGAAGGCGCGGACGGACTTCGCCAAGGGCGAGTTCCGCTGGGTGGCGCAGGTGATGAACCAGGTCGTATTCGCCGACCCGGCCAACCGCGCGGCACGCGAGCTTTGCGCCGATGCGCTGGAGCAGCTCGGCTACCAGGCTGAGTCGGCGACCTGGCGCAACGCCTATCTCTTCGGCGCGCGCGAGCTGCGCATGGGCCCGCTGCAGCTCAATCCGCGCACCATCCTCAGCGCCGACCTGATCCGCGCCATCACGACGGAGACGTTCTTCGACTTCATGGGCGTGCGGCTCAATGCCGATCGCGCCGCCGGCCACCGCTTCGTCATCGATTGGCGGTTCACCGACACGGGTCAGTCGCTGGTGCTCAACCTCGAGAATTCGACGCTCACACACATGCCGGGACCGGCGACAGACGCGACCTTGGTGGTCAGCACAACACGGCCGGTGCTCGATTCGCTGGTGGTCAAGCTCTCGACCGTGGCGCAGGGCCTCGAGAACGGTGGCTTGAAGGTGCAGGGCGATGCCAAGGTGCTGGAGGCGTTGTTCAGCATGCTCGACGACTTCCCGCTGATGTTCGACATCCTCACGCCGGGACCGGTGCAATGGGATCGGTGATCGAGGCCGTCGCGCGCTTCCCGCGCGCGCCGCTGCTGACATGGGCGACGCCGCTGGAGCTTCAGCCCCGGTTGAGCGAGCGGCTGGGCATCAAGCTGCTGGTCAAGCGCGACGATCTCACCGGCCTGGCGTTCGGCGGCAACAAGGTGCGGCAACTCGAGTTCTATTTCGGCAAGGCGCAGGCAGCCTCGGCCGATACCGTGCTGATCACCGGTGCCGTGCAGTCGAACTACGTCAGGGTTGCCGCAGCGGCTGCCGCGCGCTTCGGCATGGCCTGTCACATCCAGCTCGAAGAGCGCGTGCCCGATGTCGACGCGGTCTACCGCACCTCCGGCAACGTGCTGCTCGATCACCTGCTGGGCGCGACGCTGCACTCCTATCCCGTGGGTGAGGACGAGGAGGGCGCTGATCGCCGATTGGCGGAGATCGCGGCGGATCTCACGTCACAAGGTAAACGCCCCTACATCATTCCGCTCGGCGCCAATCATCCGCCACTCGGCGCACTGGGCTACATCCGCTGCGCCGCTGAGCTGCTCGAGCAGATGCATGGTGCCGACCGCCTCGTCCTGGGATCGGGCAGCGGCCATACGCATGCCGGCCTGCTGTTCGGCCTGCGGGCGCTGGGCTGGAAGGGCCCGGTCACCGGCATCTGCGTGCGGCGCGCCGCGACGCTGCAGGCACAGCGGGTCGAGAGCCTGTGCCGGCGGATCGCCGAGATGCTGGAGGTCGCCAATCCCGTCACGCCTGACGACATCGACCTGCGTGACGACGTGCTGTCGCCGGGCTACGGCAGGCTGAACGACGCCGTCGCCGATGCGATGCGTGACAGTGCACGGCTCGATGGGCTGCTGCTCGATCCGGTCTACACCGCGCGTGCGATGGCTGGCCTGTTCGCGCTAGCCGCCGACGGACGCGTGGCGGCAGGATCGACGGTGATCTTCCTCCACACCGGCGGATTGCCGGCGATCTTCGGCTACGCGCGCGACCTGCATTTGAAGGTGATGGGCCGCGCGCCAATCTGAGAAGGGAGCGTCATGGCTGATCCGAAAACCACTGGGCTCCATCTCGTACCGTCGTTGCGCTATCGCGATGCGCCGGCGGCGATCAGGTGGCTGAAGGATGCCTTCGGCTTCGAGGAGCACCTCGTGGTGCCGGGCGAGCCGGGCAAGATCGTCCATGCCCAGCTCACCTGCGGCAAAGCGATGATCATGCTGGCGAGTCCTGCCGACGACGCGTTCGGCAAGCACATGGCCGTGCCGGGCATGGTCGGCGGCGCGAACACCCAGAGCATCTACCTCGTCGTGCGGGACCCCGACGCGCATTGCGTCCGAGCCAGGGCCGCCGGGGCGCGCATCGTGCTGGAGCCCGAGGACCAGGAGTATGGCGGCCGCAACTACTCCTGCCGCGACCCCGAGGGTCACCTGTGGAGCTTCGGCAACTACGATCCGTGGACCAACACGGCACTCTGACGCAGACAATTCGATTGTTCCGCCGGCGATTTTGCCGCCGCAGGGGTGATAGGCTGCGCGCCAAACGCGGAGGGAATGCGTGGTCGGCGTAAGTGCGGACACGACCGAGGTCGAGTCCCCGTATTCGTGGTGGCGGCTGGTGGCCTGCGTCTGCCTGGGTGCGCTGGGCGGCGTTGGCATGTGGTCGGTGGTCGTGGTGCTGCCCACGGTGCAGGCCGAGTTCCAGGCAGCGCGTGGTGGTGCATCGCTTCCGTACACGCTCACGATGGTCGGTTTCGCTTTCGGCAGCGTGGTGATGGGCCGGTTGGCCGATCGCTTCGGTATCGCCTTGCCGATGTTGTGCAGCTCGCTGTGCCTGGGCGGCGGCTACATGCTATCGAGCCAGACCGACAGCCTGTGGCAGTTCGCCATCGTGCACGGCGTGCTGATCGGCATGCTCGGCAGCTCGACCACGTTCGGGCCCCTGATGGCCGACATCTCGCATTTCTTTCGGCGGCGGCGCGGCATCGCGGTAGCGCTGGCCGCCTCCGGCAACTATCTCGCCGGTGCGTTCTGGCCCAACGTGATCCAACACGGCGTCGAGACCATCGGCTGGCGCCAGACCTATCTCTACATCGGCATGTTCACCATCGTTGCGATGCTGCCGCTGGTGCTGATGCTGCGCCGCAAGCCGCCGAAAGCGGCGATGGCGATGCCGCAAACGGCGGCGGGCGGGCGCAACCATCTCGGCCTGTCGCTGGGCGGGCTGCAGGCGTTGCTCGCGCTGGCCTCGTTCTCGTGCTGCGTGGCGATGTCGATGCCGCAGGTCCACATCGTCGCCTACTGCAAGGACCTCGGCTACGGCGTGGCGCTCGGCGCGCAGATGCTGTCGGTGATGCTGGGCCTGGGTATCATCAGTCGCATCGGCTCAGGCTTCATCGCCGACAAGTTCGGCGGCCTCTATACGCTGCTGCTGGGCTCGGCCCTGCAGGGCACGGCGTTGTCGCTCTACCTCGTGTTCGATGGCCGAATATCGCTCTACGTCGTCACAGCGCTGTTCGGCCTGGTGCAGGGTGGCATCGTGCCGAGCTACACGATGATCGTGCGCGAGTATTTCCCGCCGGCAGAGGCGGGACAGCGTGTCGGCGCGATCCTGATGACCAGCATTTTCGGCATGGCCGCCGGCGGCTGGCTCTCGGGCGTGATCTTCGACGTCACCGGCTCCTACAGCGCCGCCTTCGTCAACGGCGTCGCCTGGAACGTGCTCAACGTCGCCATCGTCGTCTGGCTGATGATGCGCGCGGGGCGGTTGCGGCCTCTATCCGCGTCATTCCGAGCGTAGCGAGGAATCTCCCGGCCACCGATCGGGTGCCAAATCGTTCCAGTCAGGATTCGAAGCCGACACAAGCGCATCCTTCCTCGCGCGACTCCAGCCCTTGATTTGCTTCTCGCGCACGATGGCCTCGGGCGCCGTCGGGTACTCCTCGACGAGCACGAGACGATCGACGTTGTACTTGGCGGTAAAGCCGCCCTGCGCCTTCGTCCGATGCTCGATCAGGCGGCGCTCGACGTTCCGGGTAATGCCGACGTACATCACCGTCCGATGGCGATTGACGAGGATGTAGACGTAGGCGCCGCCCCGCATGTTTGGTCCGGCGTGCGTAACTTGGGGGAGATTCCGCGCTGCGCTCGGAATGACGGGGGGTGGTGGCTACGCCCTGTGCTTCACCAGGTCCCAGGCCATGTCGGCCATGTAGCGGGCGCGGTTGCCGTATTTCGTCGCTGTCGTTGATGAGGCGTTGCCGTCGAGGCCGCGCTTGTAGACGCCCTGCACGATGCCGGCGAGGCGGAACAGCGAGAATGCGAGATAGAAGTCCCAGTGCGGGATGCCGTCGCGGCCGGTGCGCTTGGCGTAACGCGCGATGTAGTCCTGCTCGGTGGGGATGCCCAGCGCCTTGATGTCCTGGCCGGCGTAGCCGCTCGACGCGCCGAAACCCAGGCCGAAATGATACGTCATGCAGTTATAGCCGAGGTCGGCGAGTGGGTGACCGAGCGTCGACAGCTCCCAGTCGAGCACGGCGACGATGCGCGGCTCGGTGGGATGGACGATCGTGTTGCCGAGGCGATAGTCGCCGTGGTTGATGCGCGTCTCATCGCCGGCGGGGATGTTGCCCGGCAGCCACTTCTTCAGGTTCTCCATCGACTCGATGTGCTCGGTCTGGGAGAGGTCGTAGAGCTGGGTCCAGCGTGAGATCTGGCGCTGGATGTACTGGCCCTCGCGGCCGTAGTCGCCCAGGCCGATCGCCTTGTAGTCGACGTTGTGGATGCGCGAGAGCACGTCGTTCATCGAATCGAAGATCTTGCCGCGATCGGCGGGCGAGACGTCGGGCATCAGCGGGTTGTCGAGCACGCGGCCGGGCTTGAACTCCATGATGTAGAAGTCGACGCCGATCACGCTGGCGTCCTGGCACAGCGCATAGGCCTTGGGCACCGGCACGTCGGTGTTCTCGCCCAGTGCCTTGATCACCCGGAACTCGCGGTCGACCTGGTGCGCCGAGGGTAGCAGCTTGCCCGGCGGCTTCTTGCGCATCACGAATTCGCGGCCGCCGCCGTCGGTGAGATGGAAGGTCGGGTTCGACTGTCCGCCCTCGAACTGCAGCACCCTGAGCGGCCCTTTGTAACCCTCGACCTTGTCCTTCATGAAGGCGGCCAACGCCGCCTCGTCGAAGACATGGTTGGGGCGTACGGGCGTCAGATTGGCGGGCAGGTCTGTCATCAGGCGTTTCCTTTGATGGAGGCCTGTTTATCGCCGCCGGCGCGGGCCGTCGATGGTTCCGTTTCGCCGGCCGGTATGGTTTGCTGCGCGCCTGCGCTGCCAGGGAAGGTCGCCATGGTTCGGTCGCTACGAGTTGTCGTTGTCTGCTTGGGTCTCTCGGTCCTCGGCATCGCGCCGGCGATGGCGCAGAGCGACTGCCAGCAGGTCAAGATCACCTGCAGCGAAGCCAAGAAGCAGAACGAAGGCTATTGCGCCAGCGATCGGCGTGCGCAGACCGGCATGTCGTACGAAGGCTGTATCGCCTCGGGGGAGCGGGCGATGAAGGACTGCCTGCAGACCGGCCGCTGGGTCAGCGGTCGGCGCAACATGTGCGGTCTCACCAAGCAGTAGGACCTAAGGCGTCGCCAACTCGCGCAGCGCACCCTCGAAGGCGGCGCGCTCGCCGCCGAAGCCGTTCTCGCCGAACACCTCGGCCGTCAGAGTCGCGACATCCTCTTCACGCAGCTCGACGCCGTTCTGCACCAGGTAGCCGCGCGCCAGCTCGACCGCCTGCTGCATGTCGCCGCCCAGTTTGTACTGCTTGTACCAGTCGTGACGGCCGCCCTTGCCCAGCGCCTCGGCCACGAGGTCGGTGAAGTTCATCACCTTGAACGGATACTGGCCCTCAGCACCGGCGAGCTGGCGGTGGCAGGAGTGGTAGGTCGTCACCAGCAGGTCGGCACCGACGGAGGCTGTACCTTCGGCCACCGCCTTGTGGATCTGCGCGACCTTGCCGGGCCACACCTTGCCGGCCTGACAGGTGTAGGACCAGTCGCGGTGCTGCGGGATCTCGACCACCTCGAGATTGGGAATCGCGGCCATCAGCTTGCGCACATTGCCGGTGACTCCCGCCAGGGAATCGTGCTCGTGCAAGACCGCGCGACGCTTCGGCAGGTCGACGAAGTAGGGCCGCATGCGCTCGATATTGTCGGCGAGGTAGCCGGTGACATGGCCGATGCCGAAATCGCGCGGCGCTGCCTCATGCCGCGTCTCGGAGAACTGCTTCTGGCAGGTCGGGCACCAGGTCAGCACCTTGCTGGCGCCGGTCTGGCCGAAGCTCTCGTAGGTGCGGCCGGCGATGCGCTCGTGGGTCTTGGTGTCGCCCTCGTTGAACTGGTAGATGCCGCAGCAATTGGCGGCGCCGCCCATCACGTCGTACTTCACCGACAACGTGTCGAGGATGTCCATGATGTTGAAGACGATGTGCGGCGTGCGCAGCACGTTGCAGCCGGTATAGAACACCAGCTCGCAATTGCGCCCTTCGCCGCGCGCGGTGATGCGCTTCATCGTCTCCGACGGAATCTGCATGCTGGCGAGCAGGCGCATGGCGTGCGCCATGTTGCGGTACTTCTGTGCGCCCACCGTGCGCCGGTCCGTTTCAGCCACCGTGCCGGTGCGCTTCTTGATGCGCGCCACCGACATCCATTGCCGGACGTTGATCTGCTCGGGGCAGGCAGCAGTGCACTGGGCGCTGCCGTTGCAGGCCTCGATCCACTTGCCGGCGGTTTCGGGGTAGGCCTCGCCTGACGTGACGGCCTTCAATTCCTCGACAATGCGTACGGAGGCCGTCTTATCCAGGCCGATTTCCGTCGCCGTCGGGCAGGCCTCGACGCACTTGCCGCAGGTGGTGCAGCGATCCATGGCGTCGCGGCCGACGCTGTCGAGATAGGCCTCGTAGGAGGACATACCGGTTCCTCGCTCTGTTCGGCGCACCATAGCGCCGGCGCCTGACGGCACAACCCCGGACATGTTCAACACAATCCGGTCACGACCCCGTGCCTACTGGACCGGGCTGGCGGCCGGGCGCACCATGACGGCATCCATCGGGAGGAACCGCCATGACCAAGCCGGACGGCCTGCACCACCTCGCCGTGACCACCGCCGACATCAAGACGCAGATCGCCTTCTTCAGCGACGTGCTGGGCACCGAGCTGGTGGCGCTCTACTGGATGCACGGCGTGAAGGGCGCCTGGCATGGCTTCGTGAAGCTCAACGACACCTGCTCGATCGCCTTCGTGCAGTCGCCCGACATCGCCAAGGTGAAGCCCGAGATCGGCGTGACCCACTCGGGCAATGCCGGCGCACCCTGCGCGCCTGGCGTGATGCAGCACCTGGCGCTGAACGTGAAGGACGACGAGGAGCTGCTGGCGATGCGCGACCGCATCCGCTCGCGCGGCATCATCGTCTTCGGCCCGATCGACCATGGCTTCTGCAAGTCGATCTACTTCGCCGGTCCGGAGAACCTCAGCCTCGAGCTGTCGACCTCGCCGGCGGCGATCGACGCGCGCGCCTGGATTGACCCCGAAGTGGTGCGGCTGGCCGGCATCAGCGAGGCGGAACTGGCGCGCTTCAAGACGCCCGCGAGTTATCGCAACGACACCGGCAAGGCGTTGCCGCAGCCGGCGATCGATCCCACCAAGCCGCACATGATCTACCCCGAGGCGCGCTACAAGCAGATGGTGGCGATGTCCGACGAGGAATACACGCGGGTACGCAGCGAGACCACGCCGCCGGTTCAGGTGGCGGCGGAGTAGGGCGGTCGAAAAACCCGCTTGACCTTGACGTAACGTCAAGCCGCAAGGTCGCCTCCAGGTCAACGGCCGGAGGCTTCCCGCGATGTTCAGGATCGGCGAATTCTCGCAGATCGCGCGCGTCTCGGCGCGCCTGCTGCGCTACTACGACGGGCTCGGCCTGTTGCGCCCGCAGCGCATCGATCCGCAGACCGGCTACCGCTTCTACAGCGCCCAGCAGCTGCCCAGGCTCAACCGCATCCTGGCGCTGAAGGATCTCGGGCTGGCGCTCGACCAGGTCGCGCGCTTCGTCGACGACGACATCTCGACCGAAGAGATCCGCCGCATGCTGACGCTGAAGAAGGCCGAGGTCGAGGCCGAGCTGCGCGAGGGCCAGGACCGGCTGCGGC
Organism: Alphaproteobacteria bacterium; assembly: GCA_019239835.1. Lineage (GTDB taxonomy): Bacteria > Pseudomonadota > Alphaproteobacteria > Reyranellales > Reyranellaceae > JAFAZJ01. The sequence goes on from JAFAZJ010000122.1 coordinate 10,032, forward strand.
GCATCGAGGCGCGCCTGCGCCAGATCGACGAGGGCGACGGCAGCCGCAGCTTCGACGTGCTGCTGAAGCCGGTCGCGGCCCAGCCGTTCATCGCCCTCAGGGGCCGCTTCGCCGGCATGGACCCGGTGATCGCCACCCTGCGTGCCCTGACCGCGCGTATTCCCGAGGCATCGCGCGACAAGCTGGTCGTGCTCGCGCATTCCGATTTCGACGATGAAGAGCTCGACCTCGAGATCGGCTTCAGCCTGAACCGCGCCATCAATCGCCGCGTATCGCTGGCCGATGGCCGTGAACTCAGCCTGAGCGAGCTGCCGGCGGTGCCGTCGATGGCCGCCATCGTGCGCCGCGACACCGATCTCGACGGCCATCGCGCCTTCGGTGCGCTGGGCCAGTGGATCGAGGCCAACGGCTTCAGCATCTGCGGCCCGTGCCGCGAGGTGTTCCTCGAGTCGCCGTTCCAGGGAGGCGACATGGTGGTGGAGATCCAGTTCCCGGTGGAACGCACCGGCACGACGCCCGGCTAGCCGCCCCGACATAGCGACACCACGCAATCAACCCGGGAACGCCCCCGTTCCCGGAACGGGGACACGCGTCCCTGCGCAACCCCGGGGGCGAAAGAGGATAGAACGATGCTGACCATCTATGGCGTTCCCGTCTCGGTGCACACCCGCAAGGTGATCGTCACCGCGCTGCACAAGGGCCTGCAGTTCCGCGTCGAGCCCGTCATTCCCTTCAATCCGCCGGCCAACTGGGCCGAGCTCAGCCCGACCGGCAAGATCCCGGTCGCCGACATCGACGGCTTCAACCTCGCCGATTCGGCGGTGATCTGCGGCTATCTCGATCGCCTGCATCCGGCACAGCCGATCTACCCGCAGGACGCCAAGGCCTACGCCCAGGCGCGCTGGTTCGAGGAATACGCGGGTGCCGTGCTCTTCCGCGAGATGATCCACGGCCTGTTCCTCAACCAGGTGATCAAGCCGGCCATCCTCAAGCAGCCCACCGACACGGCGGCTGTCTCGACGATCCTCGCCGACGTCGTGCCGGCGCGGCTGGCCTACCTCGAAGGTGCGCTAACCCGCGATTACTTCGCCGGCGGCCAGCTTTCGATCGCCGACATCGCCATCGCCTCGAACCTGGTGAACTTCCACTACCTCGGCTACGAGGTCGACAAGGCACGCTACCCGAAGCTCGCGGCGCATTTCCGCCGCATGCTGGCCAACAAGGCCTTCGCCGCGGCGCTCGAAGCCGAGAAGGGCGCGGCTGAGTCGATGAAGCTCGACCGCAGCTTCCTCGGCGTGCCGGCCTAGCCGCCCGCCAGCCGAATGGCCTCGCCGAGCTCCAGCCCGGCGAGGCTGTCGGTGCGCAGATCGGCGGCCGACAGATCGAGTCCCGCGGTCATGGAGTTGGGCACCGCGATGGTGAACATGCCCGCAGCCTTGGCGGCGGCGACGCCGTTGTGCGAATCCTCGATGGCGATCGCCTCGTGCGGCGCGATGCCGAGCTTCCTTGCCGCCAGCAGGTAGAGATCGGGCGCGGGCTTGGCGTGCTCGACCTGGTCACCGGTAGCGAGGTGATCGAAGCGATCGAACAGCCCGACATTCGTCAGATGCTGCTCGACCCAGGGGCGTTGCGAGGTCGAGGCGATTGCCAGGCCAAGACCGCGCACGCGCGCGCCGTCCAGCCAGTCCTCGACGCCAGGTCGCGGCCGTTCGGCGGCGATCAGGTCCATCATCGCGGCGCGACGTCGCGCGCGCAGGGAGTCGCGATCCAGCGCCTGGCCGATCTTGCCCTCGAGCCAGGAGTAGGGCTCGAACACACCCTTGGTGTTGCTGCCGATGAGCTGGACCCACAGATCCATCGGCATCTCGACGCCGAACACGGCGTATTCCAGCCGCCATGACTCGAACTCCGGCGTCTCGGTGTCGACGATGGTGCCGTCGAAGTCGAAGATCAGCGCCTTGATGCTCAATTGACCCGCCGCTCCTTGCCGCGCCAGTACGGTTCGCGCAGCTCGCGCTTGAGGATCTTGCCGGTGGGATTGCGCGGCAGCGCGTCGACGAAGTCGACGGACTTGGGCAGCTTGTAGCCGGCGATGCGTTCGCGTGCCCAGGCTATCAGCTCGGCGGGCGTGACCTCGGCGCCTTGCTTCTTGACGGCGATCGCCTTCACCGCTTCGCCCCAGCGATCGTCGGGCACGCCGATCACCGCGACGTCGGCGATCGCGGGATGGCCGAACAGCGCACTTTCGACCTCGGCGGGATAGATGTTCTCGCCGCCGGACACGACCATGTCCTTCACGCGGTCGTAGATGTAGAGGTAGCCCTTCTCGTCGAGGTAGCCCGCGTCGCCGGTGAGATACCAGCCGTCGCGCATGGAGCGCGCCGTGGCCTCGGGCAGCTTCCAGTAGCCCTTCATCACCTGGCGCGAGCGCACGGCGATCTCGCCAACCTCGTTGGGCGCGCAGTCCTTGCCATTGTCGCCGACGATGCGCAGCTCGACGTTCTTCTGCGCGTAGCCGCAGGACAGCAGCTTCTTGGGATCGTTGGGATCGTGATCCTCGGGCGGCAGCAGCGTGATCGCGCCAGTGGTCTCGGTCGCGCCGTAGACCTGCTGGAAGCCGCAAGGAAAGATCTCCAGAGCCTGGCGCAGCAGCTCGGCGGGAATCGGCGCGGCGCCATAGATGATGATCTTCAGCGACGATAAGTCGGTCTCGTGGATCTGCGGCGTCTGCACCAGAAACAGGATGATCGCCGGCACCGCTAGCATGACCTCGATGCGACGCTCCTCGATCGTCCGGAGGATCTGCAGCGGCACGACCTCGCGCATGACGTAGTTGGTGCAGCCGGCATAGGTGCCGGCCAGCGCCCAGCCGGCGCCACCGATATGGAACATCGGCAGGATCACGATGTTGGCGACGCCGGGTCCCATGTGCCAGGTCGGGGTCCATGTCGGCAGCAGCTGCAGCAGGTTGGCGTTGGTGATCTGCGCGCCCTTGGGCAGGCCCGTGGTGCCCGAGGTGTAGAACTGCACCGCCACATCGTCGGGATCAATCGGCAGCATCGGGTCGGTGGCGGACTGCCGGTCGCGCCACTGCCCATAAGCCTCGAAGGCGGGATGCGCGCCGCTGAAGACGACGATCGTGCGCACGCTCTTGAGCTCGGGGCGGATCTTCTCGATGACCGGGAAGTACTCCTCGCCGACGAACAGGATCTCGGCCTCGGCGTCGTTGACGATATGGGCGATCTCGGGCGCTGCCAGCCGCCAGTTCACCGAGACCA
>JAFAZJ010000201.1 GCA_019239835.1 Alphaproteobacteria bacterium
CGACGCGCGCGTCACCCGGCTCGACGCCGTGCTGTGGACGCACGACCACGCCGATCAAACGCACGGCATCGATGACGTGCGGCCGTTGGCGATCCACCAGGGGCCGATCGACGCCTGGGCGTCGAAAAAGACCCTGGCCTCGCTGCGCTCGCGCTTCGGCTACGTCTTCGCGCAGCCCGATGTCAGCGTCTACTCGACGCTCTATCGCGCCAACGAAATCGGGGAGGGCCCGTTCACCGTCGCCGGCGTGCGCGTGGTGCCTTTCGAGATGGATCACGGCTCGACCGTCGCGCTGGGGTTTCGCTTCGGCGGCATCGCCTATTGCAACGATGTGGTGCGCCTCGACGAGCGCGCCTTCGCGGCGATGGAAGGGGTCGACACGCTGATTGTCGACGCCATGCGCTACCGGCCGCATCCCACGCATGCGCATCTCGACCTGACCCTGGAATGGATCGCGCGCATCAAACCGCGCCGCGCCGTGCTCACCAACATGCATGTCGACATGGACTATGATGAGGTGAACCGTGTGACGCCGGCGCATGTCGAGCCGGCCTATGACGGCCTTGTGCTCGAGGCTTGATGTGTCTATATTATGGAAAATAATCGGTTCGGCTACGCTGATGCTGGCCTTGGCATGGCCGGCCGCGGCGCAGGACGGTCGCTTCAGCGGGCCGACGACGACGTTCCGCACCTACGCGCTGGATGACACGACGCGCACGCTGATCGATTCGGACGAAGCGCTGAACCGGCAATACACCGGCCAGACCGCGGAGAACCTGCTGGAGCTGGTCACGGCCTCGATCCCCGAAGGTTACGCCCGGATGCGCTCGCGGGCAGTCGATGCCGAGATCGCCATTCCGCTGGGCTGGCACGCCATCGAGGACAACGAGCGGGTCGCGATCTTCAATCCCCGGCGCACGGTCCGCGTGATCCTGTGGCGGGTCGATCTCGAGTACGAGGGCGTGCCCGACATCGACAAGTTCCTGGTCGGCAAGGCGGCGGCGCTGCGCACCCGGTATCCGACCATCAAGGCCAGCATGGAGACCATCTCCACGGGCGAGCGGATCGGGCTGTTCGAGAACGTGCCGCCCAGGCGCGGGGATCGCGAGCCGAGGGTGCTGGCCGACCTGCTGATCCCGAACCCGCAGAATGACAAGCGCGCGTTCCTGGTCACCTTGGGCGCACCGCAATCCGATGCGGAGAAGTATCTGCCGTTGCTGATCCTGATTAAGAAAGAGCTCAAAGTGACTTGGCGGAAAGATAGATGATTTTAGATTAGGAGACTTCCTTATCTTTTTGATGGTAAATATGAAAGGTATTTTTCCATAATATATATTATACGATAATCTATCAATGTAACGAGCGGCCCAAAGTGCGTTATGATGCTGACGCTTTCCGGACGTTAGTTCAGGCGCTCCCCATGTTTGCGCTGTTCTTTGAGCGGCAGCACCATGTCCTGCTGGTCCGGTTCTCGGACCGGCTTGCACGTGACGATCTAGCCCGGCTCGACCGGGATGCACGGGCGTTTGTCGCCGAGTACGGCGTATCGCGCGGGATCGTGGACTTTACTGCCGTCGAGGTCGTCGAGATCGAGACCGCCGAGTTCGTCCGCCGCGGTCAGCAGGCGGCGATCATGACCGGCCAAGATCGGGTCTATGTCATGCCGCGGCCGGATCTTTTTGGCCTGGGCCGGATGTTCTCGACCTATCAGAAGATCGGCGGCAACCGCGAACCGCTGATTGTGCGCACCTTGGACGAGGCCTATGGAGCCCTCGAGCTCGTCGATCCCCAGTTCGAGCCGCTGCCCCTCGCGCCAAGAGCAAGCAATGGACAAGCCCAAGCCTGAAGACCTGCCGGCCGATCCGATGGACCGGCTGATCGCCATCATGGCCTGGCTGCGCCATCCCGAGCGCGGCTGCCCTTGGGACCGCGAGCAGAACTTCGCGAGCATCGCGCCCTATACCATTGAAGAAGCATACGAAGTTGCCGACGCCATTGACCGGCGCGATATGGCCGATCTGCGCGAGGAGCTGGGTGATCTGCTGCTGCAGGTGGTCTACCACGCGCGGATGGCCGAAGAGGAAGGCGCTTTCGCCTTCCGCGATGTGGCGAGCGCGATCAGTCACAAGATGATCGCCCGCCATCCCCATGTTTTTGGCTCGGAATCCGTCCCCGATGCTGCGACCCAGACCACCGCCTGGGAAGCCACCAAGGCGGCTGAACGCGCCGGCAAGGCCAAGCCCGACGACAGCGTGCTGGATGGCGTGGCGCTCGCCCTGCCCGCGCTGCTGCGCGCTGAGAAGCTGCAGAAGCGTGCCGCCCGGGTCGGCTTCGACTGGGGCGCACCGGGGCCGGTGATCGACAAGATCGAGGAAGAGATCGGCGAGGTCCGTGCCGAGATCGCCGCCGGCGCCCCCGCAGACCGGCTCACCGACGAGGTCGGCGACGTGCTGTTCGCCGTGGCCAACCTGGCGCGCCACCTGTCGATCGACCCCGAGGCGGCGCTGCGCGCCACCAACGAGAAGTTCACCCGCCGCTTCCGCCACGTCGAACGCGCGCTGAAAGCGCAAGGCCGTTCACCCGAGGCCGCCAGCCTCGAGGAGATGGAGGCGTTGTGGGTGGAGGCGAAGCAGGCCGAGAAGCGTTAGTCGGCAGCGGCCGCCGGAACGCCGACGGCAAGCCGGCGGGCATAGGCCGGATCGGCGAGCTTCTTGGAGCTGAAGCGCTCGTCGCCGCGCTCGACCAGGAACTCGATATAGGGCGCCAGGATCGCCGGTGGTGGCGGCGGCTCCTCCCTGCCCTCGGGCATCTCGACCTCAGCCAGGGCGAAGTAGGTGCGGCCGCCGTCCTTGAAGAAATCGATATCCCATTGGCAGTCGCCGGCGGCGATGCTGTAGCGCACCTTCTCCAGGGCTTCGCGGCGCAGCTTCCACAGCCGCTCGAAATCGACGGCGTCGATCTCTCGCTCGATCTCGACCATCACGTCGTCGACCGGCCGCTTGTAAGAGAAGATATGGCTGACGCGGCCGTCCTGGTCGAAGCGCCGGATGCGCAGCCCCACCGTGTCCAGATAGCCCTGACGGATCGCCTTGCGCGGGATGGCCGGACGCACGTTGCCCAGCGCCCGCTCGAGGGCGCCGTGGGGGTCATGCAGGACGAATTTGCGTTCGTTCTCAACAGGCATGAACCGATCCTAGCCAAGGGGCTGATCGACAGGCGACGCACTTGTTGTCGCAGGGCACGGCTGCGATCCGCATTCACCCGGCGGCTAATCAACGCAAAACCAGGGCGGCTGGTACCGGCCGCCCGTGCGCATTCCAGCGTGCCGCCGTCCCAATAGTCCAGATGCCCGACGGCAAGTCCCTGGGGATTAAAATCGGCCCCGCTCAGCCTGTTGCATAGGCCGGGGCCGGCGTGGCCTGATGAAATCCTCCCCGACACAACGGCCCGCCATGACCGAGACGCTGGATACCCTTCCGACCCCCACCCTGATCCTCGACCGCGCCATCCTGCTGCGGAACACCAGGCGCATGAGCCAGCGGCTCGCGGCGGCAGGCGTGGCGCTGCGCCCGCATGTGAAGACCGCGAAGTCGCTGGAGGTCGCGCGGCTGGCCACCGAGGGCCATGACGGGCGCATCACCGTCTCGACCCTGGCCGAAGCGCGCTACTTCGCGTCAGGTGGGTTCAAGGACATCTTCTACGCTGTCGGCATCGTGCCTTCGAAGCTGCCGGCGATCAGCGCGCTGCGCCGCCAGGGCGTGAACCTGCGCGTGGTGACCGACAACCTCACGGTGGCAAAGGCGATCGCCGAGGCGGGGCGCGCTGGCGACTCGTTCTCCGTCTTCATCGAGATCGACAGCGGCGCCGGCCGCGCCGGCCTGCCCTATCCCGACCTCTCGGCCCTGATCGAGATCGCCCGCACCCTGCACGCGGCGCCCAACGTCGAGCTCGCCGGCGTCATGACGCATGGCGGGCACTCCTATCATCAGAACACCGTCGACGGCATTCGTGGCGCCGCCGAGCAGGAGCGCACGGCGGTGACCGCGGCGGCGAAGATGCTGCGCGACGCCGGCCTGCCCTGCCCCATCGTCAGCGCCGGCTCGACGCCCACGGCGATGCACGCGGCAGGCTTCGACGGCATCACCGAGATGCGGCCCGGCGTCTACGTGTTCAACGACCTCGACCAGGTCGGTATCGGCTCCTGCGGCGCGGGCGACATGGCGTTGTCGGTGATGGCCTCGGTGATCGGCCACTACCCGCATCGCAACCAGCTGCTGATCGACGCCGGCGCGCTGGCGCTGTCGAAAGACATCAGCGCGCAGGAGTTCATGCCCAAGGCGGGCTACGGGGCGATCAAGGACTCGCCGGTGCCCGAGCTGGCGGTGATCGCCTGCTCGCAGGAGCACGGCTTCGTCGGCGCCGACGCGAAGCTGCCCTACGACAAGCTACCGATCGGCTCGCGCGTGCGCATCATGCCCAACCATGCCTGCATCACGGCGGCCGCCTACGATCGCTACTATGTGGTCGACAGCGAGCAGGGCGACGGCCGCACCGTCGTGGCGACCTACGATCGGGTCAATGGCTGGTAGGATGACGCGCCGGCTGCTCGCCGGCGCCCTGCTGCTCTTTGTCTTCGCGGCGCCATCACGGGCGCAACAGCGCTACGAGGTCGGCGAGAAGTCGATGATCGTGGAGCACCCCGGTCTCGCCCCGATCCCAGTCACGGTGTGGTTTCCCACGCGAGGGGACCGCAATCCGGCGCCAGGCAAACGCCGGCTCATCGTGCTCTCGCACGGCTCCGGCGGCGCCCTCGACAATCACGGCGACACCGTCCGCGCCCTGGTCTCGGCCGGGCTGCTGGTGGCGACGCCGCTGCACCCCTACGACAACCGCAACGACATGACCGGCGTCGGCAGCGACCTCCAGCTGCTCGGCCGGCCGCAGCAGATCGTGCGTGTGCTCGACGCCATCCTCGCCGATCCGCTGCTCGCCCCGGTGATCGATCCGGCGCGCATCGGCTTCATCGGCTATTCGGCTGGCGGCTATACCGGCCTCGTGCTCGCCGGTGCACGACCGGATTTCAAGCTCGGCCTGGCGCATTGCGCGCGCAGCGATCGCGACTCGGCCTTCTGCGGCTGGATGGGCGGCGGTGTGCGCCGCCGCGCGCCGCAGCAGCTGTTGGTGACGCATGATCAGCGCATCCGCGCCGCCGTGTTGATGGCGCCGGCCTGGAGCATCTTCTTCGATCGCGACAGGCTGGCCGACGTCACCATCCCGCTGCGCCTCTACCGCGCGGCAAACGACACGACAGTGCGCGCTGCGACGGGCGAGGAACACCTGCTGAAGCTGCTGCCCAAGCCACCCGAGTACGTCGTGATCCCCGGCGGTGATCACAACGTCTTCGTTGCACCGTGCGGACCGGGCATGCGTGGGCCGGCCTGCGCCGATGCAAAGGGTGTCGATCGCGCAGCGATTCACCGTACGATGAATGCCGAGATCCTCGATTTCTTCGACCGTACCCTGGGCAAGGACCCATGAAACAGGCGCTGCTGATCATCGACATGCAACAGGGCTCGTTCACGACCGAGACACCGCGCCACGATACCGTTGCGCTCGTGGTCCGGCTCAATCGTCTCGCCGAGTCCATGCGCCGCCGCGGTGGTGTCGTCGTCTTCATCCAGCACGACGGCCCCGAGGGTGACCCGCATCATCCCTCCCTGCCCGGCTGGCGCCTGCTGCGCGAGCTCGACGCGCAGATCACCGACACAGTGATCCGCAAGCGCTCCTGCGATTCCTTCCTGGAAACCGGTCTCGACGATTTCCTCAAACAGCAAGGCGTCGAGCAGCTGATCGTCACGGGCTGCGCCACGGACTATTGCGTCGACACCACGGTGCGCAGCGCCCTGGCGCGGCGTTGGCCGACCATCGTGCCGTCGGACGGACACACGACGTCCGATCGGCCGCATCTGCCGGCCACCAAGATCATCGAGCACCACAACGCGATCTGGGCGGACTTCATCGCGCCCGCGGGACCGGCGGTGCTCCGCCGCTGTGTCGAGCTATAGCGAGTTCACCGTGTGGCCGCCGTCGACGGTGATGTCGGCGCCGGTCATGAAGGCGCCGGCGTCGGACGCGAGCAGCAGCAATGCGCCGTCGAGATCGCTGGGCTTGCCCAGCCGGCGCTGCGGTACGCGGGCGATCAGCCGTTGCCCCGGCTCGGTCCGCCAGAACGCGGCGTTCATCTCGGTCTCGATGTAGCCCGGCGAGATCGCGTTGACCTGGATCGAGTGACGCGCCCACTCCATCGCCAGCACGCGCGTCAGGTGCAGTAGCCCGGCCTTGGCGGCGTTATAGGGCGCCACCTGGCCGATGGTGCGCAGGCCGAGGATCGAGGCGATGTTGATCAGCCGGCCGGGCTTCTTCGCCTTCACCCAGCGCTGCGCCGCGGTCTGCGCCACCAGCCAGGCGCCGCGCAGATTGGTGTTGCTGACTTCGTCCCAGTCCTTCTCCGGCATGTCGAGCGCCGGCCCCACGATGCTGATGCCGGCGTTGTTGACGACGACGTCGCAGATGCCGAGCGCTGCTTCGGCGTTGTCGAAGGCGGCGCGGATCGAGTCGCCTGACAGCACGTCCATCGCGACGGCATGCGCACGCTGGCCCTTGCCCTTCAGCTCGGCGACCAGATCGGCCAGGCGATCAGCACGCCGCGCGGTGATCACTACCGCGGCGCCGTTGTCGGCGAGCGTGCGCGCGAAATGCAGGCCCAGGCCCGACGAGGCGCCGGTGACCATCGCCACCTTGCCGGTGAGGTCGAAAGTCTTGGACATGCGCTTTGCTCCCGCGTTTGATGCGCGCCCAGCGGGCGGCCAAAACTTATAGGCGGGGAAAAGCATGGACCTCAATCTCAAGGGCAAGCGCGTGCTGGTGAGCGGCGGCACCAAGAGCATCGGCCGCGCCATCGTCGACACGTTTCTTGCCGAGGGCGCGATCGTCGGCTTCTGCGCCCGCGACCAGGCGCTGGTGACCCAGCGCGAGGGCGAGTGGCGCAACAGCGGCTTCAAGGTCACCGGCAGTGCCCTCGACGTGACGGACTCCGCCAAGCTCCAGGCCTGGATCGACGGCTTCGCCCGCGAGCACGACGGCATCGATCATTTCGTCGCCAATGTCAGCGCCATGGGCGGCCCGAACACGGCCGAAGGATGGCGCCACGCCGTCGAGGTTGACCTGCTGGCCACCGTCAACGCGCTCAGCATCGTGCAGCCCCACCTGGAGAAGAGCGCGCCGGGCTCGACCGCCTGCGTCATTGGCACGGTGGCGCTGGTCGAGGTCTCGAACCCGACCTCGCCCTATCGCTCGGTCAAGGCGGCGCTCACGCCGCTGGTGAAGTCGCTGGCGATCGATCTCGCGCCCAAGGGCGTGCGCTTCAACATGGTGTCGCCCGGCACGATCATCGAGGACGGCAACACCTGGGGCCGCCAGCGCGACGCCAACACACCGCGCTACCAGAGCTCGATGAAGCGCAATCCGACCGGACGCATGGGCACGCCGCAGGAGATCGCCAACACTGTCGTGTTCCTCGCCAGCGACCGGTCGAGCTTCACGACGGGCGCCAACATCATGATCGACGGCGCTCTCACCAAGCGCATCCAGTACTAGCTCATGGAGGGAGAGCACCCAATGTCTGTCTCATTCTACGATGCCACCGTCGCCGGCTATCTTCAGTCACTCGACGCGGTTGGACGCTTCCTCGAGAAATCCCACGCGCATTGCGTCGAGAACGGCGTCGATCCGCAGGAGGTCGTGAAGGCGAGCATCCATCCGGACATGCTGCCCTTCCGCTTCCAGGTCATCTCGCTCGCCCACCACTCGGCCGGCGCCGTCGAGGCCGTGAAAACAGGCTCGTTCTCGCCGCCCAAGGATCCCGGAACGCACGACTGGAACGGCCTCTCGCAGCTCGTGTCGGGTGCGCGCGCCGCGCTGGGGGCGGTCGATCGAGCGGCCTTCGAGGCGCTCGCCGACAACGACGTGGTCTTCAAGCTGGGCGAACGCGCGATTCCGTTCCGGGCGAGCGACTTCATCCTGTCGTTCTCGCTGCCCAACTTCTATTTCCACGTCACGACCGCGTACGACATCCTGCGCGGCCGCGGCGTGCCGCTGGGCAAGCGCGACTACCTGGGCATGTTCCGCATGAAGCGCTGACTATTTCGGCCGGTTGAAGTGGTCGGCGATGACCTGGGCCATCGCCATGGTGACGCGCTTGCCCGTGGGAATGTGCAGGAACTCGTTGGGCCCGTGCGCATTGGAGTGCGGGCCCAGCACGCCGGTGATGACGAACTGCACGCCGGGGAATTTCTCGCCCAGCATGGCCATGAACGGGATCGAGCCGCCCTCGCCCATATAGGCCGGCGGCTTGCCGAAGGCGTCGGTCGAGGCCTTCATCAGCGACGTTTCGAGCCATGGCGCCAGCTCCGGTGCGCTCCAGCCGGTCGAGCCTTCGCCGAACTTCACCTCGACCTCGGCATCGTTGGGCGCGGCCGCGTTCAACGCCTTGGTTACCGCCTTGACCGCCTGCTTGCCGTCGAGCGTCGGCGGCAGGCGAAGGCTGAGCTTCAGCTTGGTGTAGGGCAGCAGCACGTTGCCCGCCTCCTCCACTGGCGTCAGGCCCTCGCCGCCGATCACCGCGAGCTGCGGCCGCCAGGTGCGGTTGAGCACCAGGTCGGCGCGATCGTCGCTCATCGGCTTGGTCGTGCCGGCGAACGGATACGCTGCCGAGACCTGCTCGCCGAGGATCTCCGCCGCCTGGCGCGCCTGGGCGATACGGGCA
>JAFAZJ010000203.1 GCA_019239835.1 Alphaproteobacteria bacterium
TACCACAATCATCCGTTTGACTTCATGCGGCGCGCGCGGGAGGGTCGCGGCCAGAGGGACACGAACGAACCGCCATGCCACAAGACCTGCACGGCCTGACGCTGACCTGTGCGTCGGCCGAAGCCGCCGACGCTTTCAACCGCGCCACGCTGGGCTACATCAAGTACCGCCTCGACACGCCCCAGCATCTCGCCGCCGCGCTCGCCGCCGATCCGCAATTCGCCCTGGCGCAGTGCCTGCGGGGCTATTTCGCCATGCTGTCCTACAAGCAGGCGAATGTCGCATCGGCGCGCGAGGCGGCAACGGCCGCGCGCGCAGGAGCCAAACGCGCGAGCCGGCGTGAGTTACAGCACATCGACGCGCTCGATCAGTGGGTCGCGGGCGATCTCGATGGCGCGCTGGCGACGTGGGAGAACATCCTCACTGAAAGTCCCACCGACGTGTTGGCGCTGCGTCTGTCGCACTTCAACTATTTCTGGCTCGGCCGCGCGCGCACCATGCGCGACTCGGTCGTGCGCATTGCCGAGCATTGGGGCCGCGAGCTGCCCGGCTACGCCACCTTGCTGTCGTGCCTGTGCTTCGCGCACGAGGAGACCGGCAATTACGACTCGGCCGAGCCAGCGGGGCGCGAGGCGATCAGCATCGATCCCGGCGATCTGTGGGGCACGCACGCGGTGGCGCATGTCATGGAGATGCAGGGCCGGCACGAGGAGGGCGTCGCCTGGCTCGATGGGCTGGAGAAGCACTGGGAGGGCGGCAACAACCTCAAGCATCATCTCTGGTGGCACCGCGCGATGTTCCATCTGGAGCGGCGCGAGACCGACAAGGTGCTGGAACTCTACGACCGCGGCTTCCGCAATTTCGCGTCGCCGCTGACCCAGGCGCAGCCCGACGTCTACATTGACGTGCAGAACGCCGCCTCGATGCTGTTCCGGCTGGAGCGTCATGGCGTCAACGTCGGCAATCGCTGGGTCGAGATCGCCGACAAGGCGGAGGAACGCATCGGCGACTGCCTGTCGACCTTCACCCTGCCGCACTGGATGATGGCGCTCACCGCCACCGGCCGCTTCGGCGCCGCCGAGGCGATGCTCAACGAGATGCGCGAATTCGGCCGCGGCAAGGGCACCGTGGCGCCGATCGTCGGTCGCGTCGCCGCGCCGATCTGCGAGGCGGTGATCGCGCATCGCAAGGGCGAGCATCAGGCGGTGCTCGACGCCATGCGTCCGGTGCTGTCGGAAATGTACCGCCTGGGCGGCAGTCACGCGCAGCAGGACGTGCTGAAGCAGATGTTCGTCGAGTCCGCCGTGCGCGCCGACAGCAGCAAGGACGTGCGCGTGATCCTCGCACACCTGCGTACGCGCTTCCCGGAGCTGCCGCCGGAGAAACGCATCGGCTATGCCGAGGCGGCCAAGCGCTACACGAATTGATATCGGGAGTGGGACGTACCATGGAACGCATGACCACCGCGCAGGCGATCGTCGGCACGCTGCGCCGCAACGACATCGACACGATCTACTGCCTGCCCGGCGTGCAGAACGATCCGTTCTTCGACGCGCTCTACGACCACACCAACGCGATCCGGCCGATCCACGCACGCCACGAGCAAGGCTGCGCCTACATGGCGTTGGGCGCGGCGCTCGCCACGGGCAAGCCGCAGGTCTACGCCGTTGTGCCTGGTCCGGGCTTCCTCAACACCACTGCGGCTCTATCGACGGCCTATGCCTGCAACGCGCCGGTCATGGCGTTGTCGGGCCAGATTCCGCTGGCGATGGTGGGGCGCAACCTCGGTCAGCTGCACGAATTGCCCGACCAACTCTCGATCATGCGCGGCCTGACCAAATGGTCGGCGCGGATCAAAGGCGCGGCCGAGGCGCCCGGCCTCGTCAACGACGCGTTCCGCATGATGCAGTCCGGCCGGCCACGTCCTGTCGGTCTCGAATGCTCGATGGACACCTGGGCACGCAAGGCGACAGTCGACATGCCGAAAGAGGGCGCAAAGCCCGAGATCGTTCCCGTCGATGAGGATGCGGTCGAAGCGGCCGCAA
>JAFAZJ010000267.1 GCA_019239835.1 Alphaproteobacteria bacterium
GTCGGCGGTGAATGCCGCCAACCTGCGCAGCGTGGCGCTGGGCATCGCCTGCTTCTGCGCCATCTCCAGCGCGGTCTACATCCTCAACGACTATCGCGACCGCGAATCCGATCGCATGCATCCGCGCAAGAAGCACCGGCCGCTGGCGTCGGGTACGGTGCCGGTGCCGCTCGCCTTCGCGCTGATGGCGGCGCTGCTGGCCTTCGCACTGGTGGGCGCGTTCCTGTGGCTGCCACGCGAATTCTTCTGGGTCGTGGCACTCTATTTCGGCGTCAACGTCGCCTATACGTTCGGCCTGAAATCGGTGGCGATCCTCGACGTGATGGTGATCGCGCTGGGCTTCGTCTTCCGCGTCGAAGGCGGTGCGATCCTGATCGGCGTCGAGGCCAGCGCCTGGCTGGTGATCGCCACCGGTCTGCTGGCGCTGTTTCTCGCCGTCGCCAAAAGGCGCGACGATCTCGTGCAGGGCCTCGATGCGAGCCATCGCAAGAGCATCGAGGGCTACAGCAAGCCGTTCCTCGATTCGATCATCGCCGTGATCCTCGGCGCCCTGCTGGTGACCTATCTGATCTACGCCACCGACATCAACGTGATGCAGCGCCTGGGCACGACCAAGGTGTTCTACACCACGCCTTTCGTGGTCGCCGGCATCCTGCGCTATTTGCAGATCACCATGGTCGAGGAACGTTCGGGTTCGCCCACCCGCATCCTGCTCACCGATCGCATGATCCTGTGGTGCGTGATCGGCTGGATCGCGACCTTCGTGGTGCTGATCTATGGCCGTTTCGCCTAGGCGGCGCGGCGGGCCCGACGCCGAGGCGGGCTGGCGGCGGCGCGCGCTGCTGTGGCTGGTGGTCGGGCTTCTGGCGTCGATCCTGGTCGCCACCGCGGTCTTCGCCTTCGGCGAATCCCGGGCCATGCTGGACACCCTGGCGCGCATCAGTCCCGGCGTGGTGCTGGGATGTCTCGGCCTGTCGCTGGCCAACTACGGCCTGCGGGCGCTGCGCTGGCATCTCTATACGCGCGGCCTGGGACTGGGCGTGCGCCTGCCGCGCGACACGCTGTACTACGTCGCCGGTTTTTCCATGACGGTGACGCCGGGCAAGATCGGCGAAGTGCTGCGCCTGTGGTTCCTGCGCCGCGGCCATGGCCATGGCTACGAGCGCACGCTGGCGCTGGTCGCCGCCGACCGCATCGCCGATGCGGCGGCGCTGGTGATCATCGCGCTGATCGGCATCGCGTTGCTGGATGCGAGCCTCGCGGCGATCGCGCCGATGGCGGCGATCACCCTGGTCTCGGTGTTCCTGCTGATGCGGCCGCGCTATCTCGCCGCCATGGTTGGCTTCGGCTACGGCATGGTGCGCCGCAAGCCGCGGCTGTTCGGCCGGCTGCGCATCGCGGTCAAGCAGCTGGCGCGGCTGGGCTCGCCCTGGCGCCTGTTGTTGGCGCTGCTGCTGTCGCTTCTGGGCTGGTTCGCCGAGCTGATGCAGGTCTGGTGGGTGGTGCACGTCCTGGGTGCCAGCATCGACGTCTGGGGCGCCGCCGTTACCTTCGCGGTGTCGATGATGGTCGGTTCGGCGACCATGATGCCCGGCGGCCTGGGCGGTACCGAGATCGGCATGGTGGCGCTGCTGACCCAGCGCGGCGTGTCGCTCGAAATCGCGGTGACGACGACGGCACTGGTGCGCGCCACCACCTTGTGGTTCGGGGTGGCGTTGGGCATGGCTTGCCTGCCGCTCGCCATGCGGCGTGTCACACGGGAGGCGACGGCATGATGTGGAAGACCGCCGCGTTCAGCGGCTGGGGCCGGCTGCCCTATGGCACCAGCCAGGCGACGCGGCCGGAACGCTTTGGCCAGCTGCGCGCCGCCGTCACCGGCAGCGGCGCCGGCACCTTGATCGCGCGCGGCCTGGGCCGCAGCTACGGCGACTGCGCGGTCAACGAAGGCGGCCGCCTGGTACTCACCGAGCGACTCGACCGCATCGTCTCCTTCGACGCTGGTACCGGCGATGTCGTGGTCGAGGCCGGCATCAGCCTGCGCAGCCTGCTCGACATCTTCCTGCCGCGTGGCTTCATGGTGCCGGTTTGTCCCGGCACGGCCTACGTCACCGTGGGCGGCGCGATCGCCAACGATGTGCACGGCAAGAACCACGAAAAGGACGGTGCCTTCGGCGCCCATGTGCGGTGGTTCGAGTTGATGCTCGCCAGTGGCGAAATCGTGCGCGCCTCACGCGACAGCGACACGGCTCTGTTCGACGCCACCGTGGGCGGTATCGGGCTGACCGGTTTCATCGTCACCGCCTGCCTGCGCCTCGCGCGCATCCCGTCGAACGCCTTGATCGTACGCGAGCGGCCGGTGCCGGATCTCGACGCGCTGCTGGCCAAGCTGCACGAGGAAGCGAGCGCGACCTATTCGGTGGCCTGGTTCGATGCGCTGGCGAGCGATGGCAGCCTCGGGCGCGGCATCGTCGAGACCGCGACGGTGTCGCCGACCAACATCCAGGTGAAGCCGCGCAAGCCCAAGTCGCTGCCGGTCACGCCGCCGTCGCTGGTGCTCAACTCGATCTCGGTGCGCGCCTTCAACGCGCTCTATCGCGCCCGCGTACCGGCGAACGGCCGCGAGAAGCTGCTCGACTACGACCGGTTCCTGTTCCCGCTCGACTCGGTGCTGGGCTGGAACCGCATGTATGGCAAGCGCGGGTTCCGTCAGTTCCAGAGCATAGTGCCGGCTGCGGCGCTGGTACCGCTGCTCGAACGCATCGGCCGGTCGCGCGCCGGCTCGTTCCTCGCCGTGCTCAAGGCGATGGGGCCGGCGGGCACGGGCATGCTCTCGTTCCCGACGGCGGGTTACGTCGTGGCGCTGGACTTCCCCAACAAGTCGGGGATCGTCGAGCTGCTGAGCGATCTCGAACGCATCACGCTCGAGCATGGCGGCCGGGTCTATCTCGCCAAGGATTCCTGCCTGTCGGCGCAGGGCTTCGCCGCGATGTATCCCAGGCTGCCCGAATTCCTCGACGTGCTCGAACGCGTCGACCCGAAGCGGCGACTGGGTTCGAACATGTCGCGACGACTGGGGATTCGCGGAGGCACGCCATGACCATGTCCCGCTGGCTGATCCTCGGCGCGACCTCGCCGATTGCGCGCGAATTCGCGCGGTTAGCCGCCGCCCAAGGTGCCGAGATCGTGCTCGCCGGTCGTGACCTGGAGGATATGGAACGCAGCGCCGCCGATATCCGCGTGCGCAGCGACCGCACGGTGTCGGTGGTCGAGTTCGACGCGCTCGACATGGCATCGCATGAGGCTTTCGCCCGCCGGGTCGACGAAGAGGGCGAGGGGACGCTGGGCGTCTTCGTCGCCTTCGGCTTCATGCCCTCGCAGACCGAGATCGACGCGGCGCCTGAGCTGGGCGCGCATGTCATCAGCGCGAACTTCACCGGCGCGGTCTCGATCCTGCAGTGGCTCAAGCCGGTGCTGGAGAAGCGCAAGGGTGTGGTGGTGGTGCTGGGCTCTGTGGCAGGCGATCGCGGCCGCGCCTCGAACTACATCTACGGCTCGGCCAAGGCGGGGCTGCACACCTTCCTGCAAGGCCTGCGCATCGTGCTCGATCGCGCGGGCGTGCGGGTGATCAACATCAAGCCGGGCTTCATCGACACCAGCATGAGTTGGGGCAGCGTCAAGGACGGCCCGCTCATGGCGACGCCGCGGGCGCTGGCCGAGCGGGCGCTGAAGCTGGCCGACGGCAAGGGCGCAGGTGAGTCCTATTTCCCGTGGTTCTGGTTCTTCATCATGACCATCATCAAATCGGTGCCCTATCGCATCTTCCGCAAGCTACCGATCTGACGGGGATGAAGGCTGCATCCTTTCCCGGAACGGGCAGGTGAGATAAAACAGCATATCGGTTACGGGGATATTCGATGCGACGAGTGAGTGGATGGTTGGTGGCGGCGCTGTTCCTGTCGGCCTGCGCCGAGACTGGGAGCGAGCAGGTGGTGACGGTCGTCTCCGACCCACCGGGCGCATCCTGCCAGCTGTCGCGCGAGAACCTCAGCCTCGGCACAGTGCCGCAGACGCCGGGCAGCCTGAAGATCAGCAAGAGTGTGGCGCCGCTGATCGTGGCCTGCTCGGCCGCGGGCTACGAGACCATCACCGGCGGCTTCGAGGCGCTCTTTGTCGGCAACCCGCAGACGACGCTGATCAACGGTGCCAGGGAGGGTAAGCCGCCCGGACTCGATGCGACTTACTACGCCTATCCCGACACGATGACGATCACCTTGCGCCGTCCCGTCGTACCTGGCCGATGACAATGCGGCTGACCCGGTCCCAGATCGACGATTTCTGGCGCGATGGCTACCTCGTCGTCGCCGATGCGGTGACGCCGGGGCAACTCGCTGCGCTGCGCGCCGAGATCGTGGACTGGGTCGAGCAGAGCCGCGCCCATACCCAGCCCTTCGGGCTGCCCACGATCGATGGCCGACCGCGCTTCGACATGGGCACGGAGCACACGGCGGCGAAGCCGGCGCTTCGGCGTATCAACAATCCCTCCGACATCTCCGACGCCTACCTCGAGGTGATGCGCGATGCCGGCACGGTCGACATGGTGGCCGACCTGATCGGTCCCGACGTGAAGTTCCATCACTGCAAGATCAACCTGAAGCTGCCAGGCGCGCGCACCCAGGTCGACTACCACCAGGACTTCGCCTACACGCCGCACACCAACGACGACATCGTCACCGCCCTGCTGTTTCTCGACGACAACGACGAGAAGAACGGCGCGCTGACCGTGGTGCCCGGCTCGCACAAGGGCCCGATGCTGTCGCTGTTCCAGGGCGAGCGTTTCACCGGGGCGGTCGATCCCAAGGTCGAGGAGGGGCTCAAGGCCAAAAGCGTGCCGTGCCACGGCATGGCCGGCTCGGTCTGCCTGATGCACACCAAGCTGGCGCATGGCTCGGAGCCCAACCGCAGCGACCGTTCGCGTGGCCTCTACATTTGCGTCTACACCGCCGCCGACGCGGTGCCGATTGCGCGTAACCCGATGCCCAGCACCCACGAAGGCGAGATCGTGCGCGGCAAGCCCGCCCGCTTCGCGCGTCTACAGGCGGGGCAGGTCGAGCTGCCGCAGCAGCCGAAATCGGCCTCGTTCTTCACGGTGATCGGCCAGGACTCGGCGAAAGCCGCCGCGGAGTGAGCGCCGGCGATCCCGTCCCGGCCATCGGCGAGGCCGACGCCACCGGCGACATCGCCGCGCTCTACGCCGACATCCGCGCCACTTTGGGCGTGGGCGTCGTCAACCTGATCTGGCGCCACCTCGCGACCATCGACGGTGCCTTGCCCTGGGCCTGGGGCGCGGTCCGCCCGCTCTACGCGGAGGGCATCATCGAGGCTGAAGCCGAACGCTTTCGCGAGCGCATGCGCCTTCTCGATCTGCCACGCATGCCATCGGAGGTGCTGCACGCTGTCGGCCTCGACGCCGCGGCGCTCGCTGGCGCCAAGACCGTGCTCGCCACCTACGACCGTAGCAACACCATGAACCTGCTGGCGCTGTCGGCGCTGCTCGCCAGCCTCGACGGGAATATCGCGTCAGGCGGGCAGCTTGGCGCAGGCCGCGCTGGCGGCGCCGAAGGCGCTCTGCCAAAGCTGCTCAGCGACGCGGATATGTCGCCTGAGACATGGGCATTGGTGCAACGCCTGAACATGCTGGGCGAGCGCGATGAGGGCAGGGTGCTGGCCAGCATGTACCGGCACCTCGCGCATTGGCCGGGGGTGCTGGGCGTCATTTGGACGCTGCTGGCCCAGGCCGACGCAGACGGCAGCCTGGGCTCAGTCATCAGCGACAACCTTGCCGCCGCGAAGGTGAGGGCGCGTGTGCTGGCGAATCGGCTGAAACCATCAGGGGCTGCTGATCTGCCGCCGACGCAACGCGCGGCGGCGCGCAAGGCGGTCACCCTCTTCGTCGATCATCCGATCGGCAAGATGGTTACCATCTGCCGGATGCTGCGGCTGGCGATCCGCTGATTACTCCGCCGCCTTGCGCTTGCCGGGCTGCCAGCTGAGCCACTCGGCCATCGCGGCTTCCATGGTCATGAACACCGCGCCGTGCTCGATCAGCTTCTGGATCAGCCGCTCCATCATCATCATGCGATGGCCGCGGCCGATGACGTGCGGGTGGAAGGTGTAGGTGAGGATGCCGCGCTCGCGCACGCGGGTCATGTAGACGAAGTCGTCGACGAAATTGTCGAGCACGCCGCTGGCGTTCATCAAGCCCTGCTGCACGCCGCCGGTAGGCAGGCGCATGTATTCGAAGTGCGGATAGTCGTCGAGCGACCAGGAGATCGGCATCTCCAGCAGCGACGTCTCGCGGCCGCGCACGAAGGGCTTGAGTAGCTCGACCTGGTCACCCTGGCGCGCGTAATAGCAATCGTAGTCGTCGCCCATCATCGAGCTGTCGTAGCGCATGCCGTGCTTGAGCAGCAGCTCGATGCTGTGCGGGCTGAGATCCCAGGCAGGCGAGCGGTAGCCGCGCGCGTACTGGCCGCTGACGCGCTTGATCGACTCGTTGCCGCGCACGATCTCCTCTTCCTCCTCCTCGCGGCTGAGCGCCACCGGCAGGCGATGCGTCCAGCCGTGATGCGCCAGCTCGTGGCCGGCGTTGACGTAGGACTCGACGCTCGCCGTGGCGCTGTCGATCGTGTGGCCCGGCGTGAAGAAAGTCGCCTTGATGTCGTAGCGCTTCAGCAGGTCGACGATGCGGGGGATGGCGACAAGGTCGTACTCGCCGCGCGAGATCGCCGTCGGCGAGGTCATGTTGCGCGAGATGAAGCCCGACATGTGGTCGTGGTCAAAAGTCAGGCAGGCGATGTAGCGGCGCATGGCGCGGCTCCCTTTGGGCGGCGGTTGGCGCGATGGTATGGCTCGACGGCCGGTGCGACAACCCGCATCGCGGTCTGCTGCCCATCCACGTGTTGTCTTTCCCTGCCGGACGCCGCATGATCCGCGGCGACAGGTGGGCAGAACATGGTCGAATGACCGCGCGGCGCCGGGATGGAACGGTGACAACGACGCGGGGACGGCCGGTCCGGATGGGAGGAGCTGGGTTGGTGTCGCTCGACAGTGCGGCTGCGGCCGGGCGGTCGGCGGAACGGAGCTAGGGCTGTGACGCAGGCGTCAGAGTCCAGCGCGATCGCCGCCGGTGCGAAGGTCGTCCTCGATATCGCGAATGTCTCCAAGAAGTTCGGCGGCGTGACGGCCGTGGACGGCGTGTCGGTGCGCGTGCCCACGGGCCGCATCCTCTCCGTCATCGGCCCCAACGGCGCCGGCAAGACCTCGCTGCTCAACATGATCTCGGGCTTCTACAAGCCCGACACCGGCTACATCCATCTCAACGGCCGCGACATCACGTCGAAGAAGCCCAACCAGATCGCCGCGATGGGCATCGCGCGCACTTTCCAGAACATCGCCTTGTTCAGCGGGCTGACCGTGCTCGACAACCTGATGCTCGGTCGCCATGTGCGCATGAAGGCAGGCGTGTTTGCCAGCGCGCTCTACTGGGGCTGGGCGCAGAAGGAAGAGATCGCTCACCGCGAGCGCTGCGAGGAGATCATCGAGTTCCTCAAGCTGCAGGATCTGCGCAAGCAGCAGACCGCCGCGCTCGCCTATGGCCTGCGCAAACGTGTCGAGCTCGGCCGTGCGCTGGCGCTGGAGCCCGAGGTGCTGCTGCTCGACGAGCCGATGGGCGGCATGAACCAGGAAGAGAAGGAGGAGATGGCGCGCTACATCCTGGACGTGAACCAGGAGCGCGGCATCACCGTGGTGCTGATCGAGCACGACATGGGCGTGGTGATGGACATCTCCGACGAGGTCGTCGTGCTCGACCGCGGCCGGCGCATCGGCGGTGGCACGCCGGAGGAAGTCCAGCGCGATCCCCAGGTGATCCAGGCCTATCTCGGCGTGGCGAAGGGAGGCGATGCGGCATGAGCGTCCTGCAATCGACCGACACCGACACGCTGCCCAAGCTGATGGTGCGCAACGCCAGGCAGTGGCCCACCATGCCGGCGCTGCGTGGCAAGGATCGCGGCATCTGGCGGACCTGCACCTGGGCGGACTACCAGGAGCAGGTCAGGAACTTCGCGCTCGGCCTGATGTCGCTGGGCTTCAAGCGCGGCGAGAAGCTCACGGTGGTGGGCGACAACCGCCCGACGTTGTACTTCGCACAGCTCGCGGCGCAGGCGTTGGGCGGCTACTCGGTGCCGGTCTACCAGGACTCGATCGCCTCGGAGCTGGTGTACGTGCTGAACCACGCCGAGGTCTCGGTGGTGGTGGCCGAGGACCAGGAGCAGGTCGACAAGATCCTGTCGCTGCGCGAGCAGCTGCCCAATCTGCGCTGGTTGATCTATGACGATCCGCGCGGCATGGCGAGCTACGCCCAGCACGACTTCATCCGCTCCTTCGCCGCGGTGCAGGAAGCCGGCCGCGCACAAGGTGCCGCCGGCGCCGCTTCCTTCGAGGCCGAGCTGAAGAAGGGCAAGGCCGACGACCTGGCGATGATCGCCTACACATCAGGGACGACCGGCAACCCGAAGGGCGTGATGCTCTCGCACCGGAACATGATCTCGATCTCGGAAGGTTTCGCCGCCGCCGAGGGAATCAAGCCGGGCGACAACTGGCTGTCCTACCTGCCGATGGCCTGGGTCGGCGATACGACGTTCACTGTCGGCCTGGGTCTCGTCGTGCCAATCATCGGCAATTGCCCGGAGAACCCGGAAACCGTGCAGCGCGATCTGCGCGAGCTCGGTCCTGCTGCGCTGCTCGCACCGCCGCGCATCTGGGAGAACATGCTCACCGCGATGCAAGTCAAGAGCGGCGACTCGACGCCTCTGAAGAAGCGCATCTACGAGCGCTTCCGCAAGCTGGCCGAACGCGTCGAGCTGGCGCGCTCGGAGGGCAGGCCGGTGTCGTCTGCCGATCGCATCGGTTACGCGCTGGGCGAGTTCTTTGTCTTCGGCCCGGTGCGCGACCAGCTGGGCCTGCGCAATGCCCGCACCTGCTACACCGGTGGCGCGCCGCTAGGTCCTGACAATTTCCGCTTCTTCCGCTCCTTCGGCGTGAACCTCAAGCAGGTCTACGGCGCCACCGAAGCCAGTGCGCTGATCGCCGTGCAACCCAACGCCGAGGCCAATCCCAACACCGTGGGCCGCACCCTGCCGGGCGTGCAGGTGCGCGTCGCCGATAATGGCGAAGTGCATGTGCAAGGGCCCAACATCTTCAAGGGCTACTTCAAGCAGGACGACGTTACCGCCGACACGATCACGCCGGATGGCTGGCTGAAGACGGGCGATGCCGGTTACGTCGACCAGCAGGGTCATGTCGTGATCATCGATCGCGCCAAGGACGTGGGCAAGCTGTCGGACGGCACGCCGTTTGCGCCGCAGTTCGTCGAGAACAAGCTCAAGTTCAGCCCGTTCATCCGCGAGGTCGTGGCCTTCGGCGATCAGCGACCGTTCGTGGCGGCGATGATCGCCATCGACATGAACACGGTCGGCACCTGGGCCGAGAAGCGCAACCTCGCCTACACCAGCTTCATGGATCTCAGCCGCAAGCCCGAGATCGCGACGCTGATTCTGGAGGAGGTCGGCAAGTGCAATGTCGGCCTGCCCGACGCGGCGCGGGTCGGCCGTGTTCTGTTGCTGAACAAGGAGCTCGACGCCGACGACGCCGAGATGACGCGCACCCGCAAGGTGCGCCGGCGGTTCGTCGCCGAGAAGTATGCGCCGGTGATCGAGGCGTTCTACGGCGGAAAGGGCGATGTCGAGGTGACCATGGAGATCACCTTCGAGGACGGCCGCCGCAGCACGCTGCGCAACACGATCGCGATCCACGACGTGCCGTCGGCGGGCGCCGGCAAGCGCGCGGCGTAGGGGACCGACATGAGCCGCAGCCCAACACCCCGTCGCCCTGAGCGGAGCGAAGCGAAGTCGAAGGGCCTTGTTTCAACGGCAATGCCGGTGCTGTTGAGAGAAGGTCCTTCGACTTCGCTCCGCTTCTCTCGGGACGACGGCAAGAGCTAGGGAGGAGACACGGTGGATTTCGCCTTCCTGCTGATCGGCAACGGTATCCTGATCGGCCTGATGTATTCGCTGATCGCGCTGGGATTCGTGCTGGTCTACAAAGCGACCGACGCGATCAACTTCGCGCAGGGCGAGTTCGTGATGCTCGCGGCGCTGATATCGGGCTCGGTGATCGTCGGCGCCGGCCTGCCGTTCTGGGTCGCGGTGATCGTGGCGCTGGCGGCGATGATCGCTTTCAGCTTTGCGCTGGAGCGCGTCGTGCTGCGCCCGCTGCTGGGCCGGCCGATCGTCGCGGTGATCATGGCGACCATTGGCCTGGCGGCGATCCTGCGCGGCCTGGGACCCTTCATCTTCGGCTCGGGCACGCGCTCGATCACCCTGCCGGTCGGTGATGAGCCGATCGAGTTCGGGCCGTTCATCCTGCAGCCAGTGCAGCTCGTCGGCGCGCTGGTGTCGCTGCTCTTCCTCGGTGCCTTCAGCTGGTTCTTCCTCAAGAGCCGCATGGGCGTGGCGATGCGCGCCGTGGCCGACAACCAGCAGGTCGCCTCGGCCATGGGCATCAACGTCGAGCGCTACTTCGCGCTGGCCTGGGCGATGGCCGGCATCGTCGCGGCGCTGGGCGGCATCGTCTGGGGCTCGATGCTGGGCGTCGACGTACAGGTTGCCCTGGTGGGCTTGAAGGTCTTCCCAGTGGTGATCCTGGGCGGACTCGATTCGATTCCTGGCGCGGTGGTCGGCGGGCTGATCGTCGGAATCGTCGAGAATCTCGCAGCCGGCTATCTGGATCCCGTTGTCGGCGGCGGCACCAAGGACTTCGCGCCTTATGTGCTGATGATCCTGGCGCTGATGTTCAGGCCCTACGGCATGTTCGGCAAACGCAAGATCGAGCGCGTCTGATGTTCCATCGCGAGTCAGGCTACTTCAAGACGACCTACAGGGCCGACCAGGCGCTCTATCCGCTGCCGATCGCGCGCTGGACAGTCGCGGTCTTCGCTGTACTCGCCCTCGTGCTGCCGCAACTGCTGACGGTGCTCTCCGGCGCGCAGTCGGCCGAGTACTACATCTCCATCGTCAACTTCATCCTGATCGCGATCGTCGGCGCGCTCGGGCTGAACATCCTGGTCGGCTACACCGGGCAGATCTCGATCGGCCATGCCGCCTTCATGTCGGTGGGCGCCTACACCGCGGCCAATCTCGCGGTGCGCGCCGGCATGCCGTTCTGGGTCACCCTGCCGGCCGCCGGCTTGATGGCCGCGGCGGTCGGCGCCGTCGTCGGCGTACCCTCGCTGCGCATCAAGGGCCTGTACCTCGCCATTGCCACCCTGGCGGCGCAGCTGATCATCGAATGGACGATCAACCACGTGCCGTGGATCTCCGGCGGTTCACAGGCCTCGATCGAGATCCCTCGGCCGGAACTGTTCGGCTTCGTGCTCAAGGAACATCGCGAGCTCTACTATCTGTTCCTCGTCGTCGCCGTGCTGTCGATCGTGGCCACCCTGAATCTCGTGCGCAGCCGCATCGGCCGCGCCTTCGTGGCGATCCGCGACCAGGACATCGCCGCCGAGATCATCGGCATCGACATCTTCAAGTACAAGACGCTGTCCTTCGCCATCTCCTCGTTCTACGCCGGCGTGACCGGCGTGCTGTACACCTACCTGTACGGCGTGGCGAACTACGAGAACTTCCAGATCACCACCTCGATCGATTACCTGGCGATGATCATCATCGGCGGGCAGGGCTCGGTGCTGGGCTCGATCTTCGGCGCAACCTTCGTCACCCTGCTGCCGATCGTCATTCGCGTGTTCATGGAGAATGTCGGCGTCTTCCTGTTCACCGAGCAGGAGCTGCCAGCCGTGATCCCGGCGGTGCGCCTGGGCGTCTTCGGCCTGCTGATCATTGTCTTCCTGGTGCTCGAGCCGGAAGGGCTGAACCGCCTGTGGCGCAACATCCGAAGTTATTTCCGGGTCTGGCCGTTCTCGTATTGAAGGGGCGTAATCGAAAGGGAGGGTGACATGCTGAGAATCAGGCTACCAGGCGCCGCAGCCATCGCGGCGGGCGCCCTCGTCTTGGGATTGGCGCTGCCGGCAGCAGCGCAGAAGAAGGACATCGTCGTCGGCTCGATGTGCGATCGCACCGGCGCCACGCAGACCGTGGGCGTGATCCTGTGTCCCGGCGCCAACGACTACGCGGCGCTGATCAATTCGCGCGGCGGCCTCGATGGCCACCAGCTGAAGGTCATCGAGATCGACAACGAGTACAAGGTGCCGCAGGGCATGGAGTCCTACGAGCGCTTCAAGAAGGAAGGCGCCGTCTCCGTGCTGCTCTATGGCACGCCGCACACCATGGCGCTGACCGCCAAGCTGACCGAGGACAAGATCCCCGGCACGTCGCCCGGTTTCGGCACGGCGGCGGGCGCAGACGGCAAGCGCTACCCGTACCTGTTCCCGATCGCGGCGACCTATTGGTCGCAGGCCGCGGCGGCGGTCAAGTTCGCCAAGGACAAGTTCGGCGGCAATCTGAAGGGCAAGAAGATCGCCTACCTGTTCTATGACAATCCGGCGGGCAAGGAGCCGCTGGTGATCCTCGAGGACCTCGCGAAGCTGGAGGGCTTCGAGCTCAAGACTTTCGCCGTGCCGGCGCCTGGCGTCGAGATGGGCGCCCAGGTACTCGACATCGCCCAGCGCTACCGTGCTGACTTTGTGATCACCCACCTGTTCGGCCGCTCGCCATCGGTGTCGATCAAGGAGTTCAAGCGCACCGGCTTTGCGATGTCGAAAGTCATCGCGCTGGTCTGGGGCTCGGCCGAGGCCGACCTCGAGGCGGCCGGCGGCGGTGCCGTGGCCGAAGGCTACAACACGCTGCAGTTCGCCGGTGTCGGCACGGACTACCAGGTCCACAAGGACATCGCCGAGATGTACAAGAAGCAGGGCAAGCAGCCGCCCAAGGAGATGGCGTCGACGGTGTATTACAACCGCGGCATCTTCCACATGGCGGTGCATGTCGAGGCGATCCGCAACGCGCTCAAGGCCAAGAACGGCGGCGCGATCACCGGCGAGGACGTCAAGAACGGCATGGAGAAGATCAAGGGCGTGACCCTGGGCGGCCTGATGCCGCCGCTGGAGTTGACGCCGGTCGACCATGAGGGCGGCGGCTGGGTCCAGGTCTTCACCGTCAAGGGCGGCAAGCTGACCAAGGGCTCGGACTGGTTCCGCGCCTACCCCGATGTGCTGAAGAAGCACATCGACGCCGACGCCAAGCGGACCTGATCGCACACGAAGAGGGGCGGGGCCTTCGCGCCCCGCCTCACTCGTCGCCCTGAGCGGCGCGATGCGCAGTCGAAGGGCCTTGCTGCAACGCCTTCGCCGGTGCTGTTGAGAGAAGGTCCTTCGCTTCGCTCAACATGACGGAAGCTTAAGTTGCTACGCCAATGCCACAAACCCCACCATGCTGAGCTTGAACAACATCGAAGTCGTCTATGACGGCGTGATCCTGGTGCTGCGGGGCGTCTCGGTCGAGGTGCGCGAAGGCGCCATCACGACCATCCTCGGGGCCAACGGCGCGGGCAAGACGACGACGCTCAAGGCGATCTCCGGCGTGCTCTACAGCGAGCGCGGCGAGATCACCAAGGGCTCGATCGAGCTCGCCGGCCAGCGGCTCAACGGCAAGCGCGCGTCGGATGTCACCCGGCTGGGCATCGCCCAGGTCTTCGAGGGCCGGCGCGTCTTCGAGCATCTCACCGCCGAGGAGAACCTGATCGCCGGCGGCCACATCATGCCGGATATCAAGTCGATCCGTGACGGCATCGACATGGTCTACACCTACTTTCCGCGCCTGCGCGAACGGCGCCACCAGCAGTCGGGCTATCTCTCCGGCGGCGAGCAGCAGATGCTGGCGATCGGCCGCGCGCTGATGAGCAAGCCCAAGGTCGTGCTGCTCGACGAGCCGTCGCTGGGCCTGGCGCCGATGCTGGTCGAGGAGATCTTCGCCATCGTGCAGCGCCTGGTGAAGCAGGAGAAGCTCACCGTATTGCTGGTCGAGCAGAACGCCACCCTGGCGCTGGGCATCGCCGAGCATGGCTACGTCATGGAGAACGGCCGCATCGTGCTCGAGGGCGATGCCGAGAAGCTGCGCTCGAACTCCGACATCAAGGAGTTCTATCTCGGCCTGAACGAGGTTGGTGCGCGCAAATCCTATCGCGACGTCAAGCACTACCGCCGGCGCAAGCGCTGGCTCTCGTGAAGCCGGCCTGAGGCGGCTATACTGCCGCCATGGCCCAGCACGATGATCTCAGAAAACTGTTCGACGAGGCCAAGCGCATCGTAGGGTTCACGGGCGCAGGCATCTCGACCGAGTCGGGCATCCCGGACTTCCGCTCGCCCGGCGGCATCTGGACGCGCTACCAGCCGATCCAGTTCCAGGACTTCATGGCGTCGGAGGAAATGCGGCGCGAGTCCTGGCGGCGCAAATTCGCCACCGACGAGGTGATGCGCAAGGCCACGCCCAATGCCGGCCACCGCGCCATGGCGCGGCTGATCGAGATGGGCAAGATGAGCGCGATCATCACCCAGAACGTCGATGGCCTGCACCAGGCCTCGGGCGTGCCCGACTCCAAGGTGATCGAGCTGCACGGCAATTCAACTTACGCCACCTGCCTCGATTGCGGCGAGCGCCACGAGCTCGACGACATCAAGGCGACGTTTGCCAAGAACGAAACCTTGCCCGAGTGCGTGGCCTGCGGCGGCATCGTGAAAACCGCGACGATTTCCTTCGGCCAGGCGATGCCTGTCGTGCCGATGGCGCGCGCGCAGGAAGAGGCCATGGCGGCCGACCTGCTGATCGTGCTGGGCAGCTCGCTGGTGGTCTATCCGGCCGCGGCGTTCCCGACCATGGCCAAGCGCAACGGCGCGAAGCTGGTGATCGTCAACCGCGAGCCTACCGACCAGGACCGCCTCGCCGACCTCGTGGTGCACGACGAGATCGGGCCGACAATGAGTCGGGCGGTTGGCGTCAACTGAGTCTTCCCGCTCTCCCCGCAGGCGGGGAGAGGGAACATCAGAACAAATGAATCGCGTGCGGCGCAAAGAGGCCGATGGCGGCGAAGGCGGCGCCGACCACGCCCAGGCCCATGGCGAACCACGTCAGAATGCCAATGCCGGTGATGATCGCGGCCGAGGCCAGCACGATGGCGATCTGGATCGAGGCTGACGCCACTTCGTAGTGGTGATGTGCAGCCGCGGCGTCGTCGCGTTTCTTCTCGGCGGCGAGCGCGCGGGCGGTCAGCTCCTTGCGGCCGTCGTTTTCCTTGGGGTCGCTCTCATAGCGGGCGATCTGGCGCTTCCAGTGCTCGATGCCGCGCTTCGCGGCGGCGATCTGCGCCTCGTTGGTCATGGCGAGCAGCTCGATCTCCATGTCCTCGATCTGCGCGCGCACTACTGTCAGGCGCACGGTCTTGCCCTGGAAGTAGCCCCAGAGATTGGCGGCCTCGATGTTCTTCGCCAGGGTCTGGGTCTGCGCCGCCTTACCCAGGGTCTCGGAGATCGCCAGCAGCAGTGCGAGGATGGAGATCAGCAGCGCGATCTGCTTGTTGCTGGCGCCATGGTGTTCGGCGTGCTCCGCTTGTTCGTGCGGCGCGTGTCCGTGTCCAGCCATCGATGAAGCCCCCGATTATCGTTGCCAACCTATATGCCCACTCGACGGTGACGCTTCAATTGTGCCGCCTGTGAATTGATGGCGACACGGCGGCTGCGCTCGCTCTAATCTGGCTGTGATTGACAGGATCTCGTTGGGGAGAGAGAGCATGAATTTCGGCAGATGGGCGATCGCCACCGTTACCGCCGTCGCCATCGGCGCCGTGGTCTACGGCGCGTCGGCGCAGCAGATGAGCTTCTTCCGCATCGGCACAGGCGGTACCGCCGGCACCTACTATCCGCTGGCCGGCGTGATCGCCAACGCCGTGTCCAACCCGCCCGGCAGCCGTGCCTGCGATGCCGGTGGTTCGTGCGGCGTGCCGGGGCTCGTCGCGACCGCGGTGGCGACCAACGGCTCCGTGGCCAACGTCAACGGCATCGCCGGCGGCAGCCTCGAATCGGGCTTCTCACAGTCCGACGTGGCCTTCTGGGCCTATACCGGCACCGGCATCTACGAGGGCAAGCCCAAGGTCGAGGGGCTGCGCGCGATCGCCAATCTCTACCCCGAAAGCTTCCACCTCGTGGCGCGCAAGGGCAGCGGCATCAAGGGCATGGCCGACCTCAAGGGCAAGCGCGTGTCGCTCGACGAGCCGGGCTCCGGCACCCTGGTCGATGCCCGCCTGATCCTGGCGGCCTTCGGCATGAGCGAGAAGGACATCAAGGCCGAGTACCTCAAGCCGCAGCAATCCGCCGACAAGCTCAAGGATGGTGCGATCGATGCCTTCATCAGTGTGTCGGGCTACCCCCAGGGCGCCATCGCCGAGCTGGCCGCGACCTCGGGCATCGAGTTGATCCCGATCGACGGGCCGGAGGTCGACAAGCTGATCGCGCAGTACAGCTTCTTCGGCAAGGACGCGATTCCCGAGAATGCCTACAAGGGCGTCGCCGGCGTCAAGACAGTGAGCGTCAACGCCCAGTGGCTGACCTCGGCCAAGCAACCCGACGCGCTGGTCTACGGCATCGTCAAGGCGCTGTGGAACGACAACACGCGCAAGCTGCTTGATGCCGGCCACGCCAAGGGCAAGGAGATCAAGCTCGAGACGGCGCTCGCCGGTATCGGCATCCCGCTGCATCCCGGCGCCGAGAAGTTCTACAAGGAGAAGGGGGTCCACAAGTAGAGGATCCCTGACGATGTCGACGGACATCGACCTCAAGAAAGCGGAGGAGCTGGAGCGGGAGTTCGACACCGAGGTTCGCTTCCGCCCCATCCTGCCACCGGCGTCGTGGATCGTCGGTGGCCTGCTGTTCGCTTTGTCCTGCTTCCACTTCTACACCGCTGGCTTCGGGCTGCTGCGCGAGACGACGCACCGCGGCATCCACATGGCCTTCGTGCTGAGCCTGATATTCCTGGTGTTTGCGCTGGTGCGCAGCCAGGCCAATCGCCAGCGGCCCTCGACGCTTCTGTCACCCGGCGGCGTGCCGCTGTTCGACTGGATTCTGGCGGCGGCCACCGTGGCGGCGGCGCTCTACATCCCGATCGTGTTCCACGATCTTGCCTTCCGCGTCGGCAATCCGCTCGGTATCGATGTGATCATGGGCACGGTGCTGATCATCACCGTGCTCGAGGCGACGCGGCGCACGATGGGCTGGCCGCTGGTGATCATCGCCGTGGCCTTCATGGCCTACGCCTTCGCCGGTCCGTGGATGCCGGGCATCCTCGTGCATCCCGGCGCGACGTGGAACGAGGTGGTGAACCATCTCTACCTCACCAGCCAGGGCATCTACGGCATCCCCATCGGCGTGGTGGCGACCTACGTGTTCCACTATGTGCTGTTCGGCGTGCTGGCCATGCGCATCGGCCTGGGCCAGCTCTTCCTCGACCTCGCCATGGCAGTGGCGGGGCGCTACGCC
>JAFAZJ010000233.1 GCA_019239835.1 Alphaproteobacteria bacterium
AGATGCGGCTCGATGATCTCCTTGTTGGGGATGTTGTCCGGCACCTTGCGCAAGCCGTCCATGTCGTCCGAAAAGGCGATGAGTCTGGTCTTCACCTTGTCGCCCGTGAGCACGCGGAAGGCGTGCCGCACCATGGTGGTGCGAGCCACCTCGCCAAAGGTGCCGATATGCGGCAGGCCCGAGGGGCCGTAGCCGGTCTCGAGCAGCACGTAGCCCTTGGCCGGGGCTTTCGACAGCTCGGTCCCGCCCAGTCGCGTCACGATCTTGCGCGCCTCCTCGAAAGGCCACGCCCGCGCCTGTCCGGCCAGCTCCCGTTCGCTGCTCATCACTCCGATCTTTCACGATTTCGCCCGCCACACGCGGGTCGGGCAAACTAGGCGCCACGCGATGGGGCGTCAACGGGCCAAGGCCTTTGGCTAATGAGCCTTGCGTAGATTGCCGATCTCCATGATGGCGATACCAGCCACAATCACGATCAGGCCGATCAGCTTGGTTGTGTCGACTGGTCGTCTTTCCATGCCGAACAGCCCGAACTGATCCACGACGGCGGACGTCAAGAGCTGGGCGATCAGGATGAACGATATGAAGCTGGCCGCGCCGAGGCGCGGAATGATGATGGTCGCGGAGAGCGCATAGAAGCCAATGAGCAGGCCTGCGGCATAACTGACAATCGGCGCTGAGCCGAGTTGCGCCGCCGTGGGCAAGCCGTAGAGCGGCAACGTGATGCCCAAGGCCGCAACCACGGCAATCGCAAACATGACAGCCGTCGCGGCGAACGGGTTGCCGACGCTGCGCGCGATGCCGCTGTTGAGCACACCGATCAGGGGAATGCCCACGCCGGCCAGGACGGTCCATGCCGTGTAGATCAAATAGGATCGCATCAGACGGTCTCCGCGTTGCTGGCGCCGACTTATTAGCGCAGCACGGCCAAAGACTCCCGCGCGGCGCGCTGCCCGGACGTCCAGGCACCCGCGACACGCGCCGCCCATTTCGGGTCGGTCGCCTCGCCAGCGAAGAAAAGGCGATCAGCCAAGGGCGCCGCCAACGCCTCGCGTTTCCTGGCGTGGCCGGGCCGCGCCGCCGAATAGGCACCGCGCGTCAGCACGTCCGCGCCCCATCGAGTGGCGTGCGTGCCATTGACCGCGCGCCGCAGATCGCCGCCGTAGATCTCGACCAATGCATCGATGGCGAAATCGATCATCGCCTGCGGACCCTTCGCCTCCAGTGCGCGGCCGTGGTCGCCGCCAACGCAGACGATCGCGAACTCGCGCTGGAACGGCCGCAGCATGGCGTAGATCGCATCTCCGGCGCGAGTCAGCGCATTGAGCGCGGTGAACGGCTTCTCGTCGATGACCCGGCGCTCGAAACGCAAGGCGATGCGGTTGAACGAGCCCATCGGCAGACCGGCGATCGCGTCCTGCTTGTCCGCCGGCAGCGGCGGTGAGAAGGAGATATCGCCCGCAGCCAGGACACCCACCGGCACTGTCACGATGACGGCCGGTGCGCGCAGCGTGCCTGCAGACGTCTCGACCGAAACACCCGGCCCGCTCCAGTCGACACGGTGCGCGCGCACGCCGAGACGCACCGGCAGGCTCGCGCCATAGGACTGCACGAAGGCGCCCATGCCGGCGGCCGGTAGCAGCAATCCGCCATCTGCCTGACGGTTGTAATCGAGGGCAGAGAGCTGATGCAGCTCGACGCCCGCATCGAGTGGGCCGATCTGGGCGAAGGCCAGACGCTCCAGCGAGTCGCGTGCCTGCAGCGCCACCGACACCGCGACGTCGCCACCATTGCGCGCCGCGCGGTCGATGCGTCGCTCGGCATCGCGGTAAATTCGCTCGTAGCGCTCCGCATCCGCTGGGCGCCCGCCGATGTAGACGCTGACCGTCTCGGGATCGGGCGCCAGCTGGAAGTTCAGGCCGCGGGCCAGCGGCACCAGCGGATTGCGCTCGACCGCCTCGAACCAGGCGGCGCCATGGTCGTGCGGGAAGCCGAAGGTGTGCGACTCGGTGTAGGTGCGTCCGCCGATCCGGCCGCGCGCCTCGATAAGCACCGGCACGCGGCCGGCCTCCATCACCGCACGTGCAGCGGCGATGCCGGCCATGCCGGCGCCGATGATGATGACATCGGGGTTGGCGGCGAGCGACGGTCGCGCGAGAGCGCCCGCGGCCGAAGCCGCAGCGGCGCCCGCGAACGCCCGGCGCGTCAGCATCGATTGTCGCCCCCCCGGCGGCGATGCGCCGCCGGCGCATTATGCCACGGCGGCCGCCTTACTGCGGCGTCAGGTTGAGCTCGCGCACCGAGGCGACGAGCTGCGGGCCCATCTCCTTGATGAAGGCCTGAAAATCGGCGCGGCCCTGGATGCCCTGGTCGAGGCCGAACTGATCGACCAGCCCCTTCACGCGCTGCGTGTTGTTGGCCTCGACCATGCCGTCCGACAGCTTCTGCAGGATGGCGTCGGGCGTGCCGGTGGGCGCCACGCAACACACCATGCTCTCGAGCAGGAAGTAGGGATGCGTTGCGCCCTGCTCGAGGAAGGTCTTCACGTCAGGGAGCTTGCTCTTCATGCGCGTGCGCGTCGGCACCGCTACTGGACGGATGTTGCCGGCCTGCAGCGCCGAAAGCGCGCCGAGATAGGTCGAGCACGCCGCTTGCGTCGTGCCGGCCGACAGGTCGGCCCACATCGGCGCCTCGCCACGGTAATGCACCGGCTCCATGCTCAACCCGAAGATCTCGTTGAGCTTGGAGCAGAAGATGTGGCCGAGCGAGCCCGGACCAGTCGTACCCACGCTCACCTTGTTGGTCTTGGCGTAGGCGATCAGGTCGGCGAGGCCGTTGTTGCCCGGCACGCTCTTGTGCACGTAGAGCGGCGTCTTGCCGGCCGACAGCATGGCGATGGGCACAAAATCCCTGTCCGCGTCGTAGGGCACGTCCTTGAAGATGACGCGGTTCTGGAACATCGCCGTCGAATTGGTGAACAGGATCGTGTGGCCGTCGGGCGCCGACTTCGCGACCATCTCGGCGGCGATCATCGAGCCGGCGCCGGTCTTGTTCTCGACGATGAAGGTCTGCTTGTACTTCTCGCCGAGATACTCCGCCGTCACCCGCGCCATGATGTCGGTCAGGCCGCCGGCGGCGTAGCCGCAGATGAAGCGCACCGGCTTGGCCGGCCACGCTTGGGCCTGCGCGGTGCCAACCAAGCCGCCCGCCAACGCCGCCGTCGACGCGCTGCGAACAAAAGCGCGCCTGCTCATACGCCCCAACATAACCGCTTCCTCCATCTAATCTTACTTGCTGACTGACAAGTAAGTGATATGGTGCCCGGCATGATCGCCGACCGCAAGCCCCCGCCGCGCCGCACCCAGGTCGACCGTCGGGAACAATCCGACCGCCGCATGCTGCGCGCCGCCACTCGGCTCTTCGCGCGCCAGGGCGTTTCCGGCACCAGCCTGGCCGAGGTCGGCCTCGCCGCCGGCTACAGCCGCGGCCTGCCGGTCGACCGTTACGGCAGCAAGCTCGGGCTGATCGAGGCGCTGCTCGATTCGATGGCGGCGTGGTTCGAGGCGCGAGTCGCCGATAGCGCCTCCGGCAAGCGCGGGGTCGAGGCGGTGCTGGAGCGCATCGAGGCGCATGTCGACGGCGCGCGCAAAAGCCCGCTCGCCACCGCGGCGCTGTATTCGATCTATCTCGAATCGCTGGCGGCCATGCCGGCGCTGCGCCCCAAGGTCGGCGCGCTGCTCGACCGCTGGCGCGGCGAGCTCGTGGTCGGCCTGCGGCAGGCCCAGGCGGCAGGCGAGCTGCGCAGTGACATCGACTGCGAGCAACACGCCGCGATCATTCTGGGCGCGCTTCGCGGCCTGATCATCGAGCACCTGATGGCCGACGCCGAAACCGACCTCGACGCCATCCGCGACGCGGTCACCGGCCTGGTGCGGCAGGCCATGCTGTCGCCGGCACCGCGCAAGATGGTGCGGCGATGATCCACGATCCGCGGGTTCTGCCGCCCGAGCAGTGCGTCCTGCGCCCCGTGCTCGATGCGCGCGCCGCAGCCTCGCCGGACAAGGTCTTCGTGCGCTACGCCAGCGGCGAGGAATGGACCTACGGCGAACTGCACTGTCGCGTGCGACGTGCCGCTGCCGGGTTGCGCAAGCTCGGCGTGCGTCAGGGCGAGTTCGTTCTCACCTGGCTACCCAACGGCCCCGACGCGCTGACGGTCTGGTACGCATTGAACTACCTCGGCGCTGTTTACGTGCCGATGAATCTCGCGTGGCGCGGCGGTCTGCTCGAGCACGCCGTGCGGTTGGCTGGTGCCAAGCTGGTGATCAGCCATGCTGGCCTCGTCGCGCGCCTAGGCGAAGTCGAGCGCAGCCGGCTGGGCGGTGCCGTGCTGGTCGGCACGGGCACACCAGACGCGATTGAGGGCCTCGCGTTCCATCCCGCCAGCGCCCTCGACGTGGAACCAGTCGACGACCTGGCACCCGAGCGGCCGATCATGCCGTGGGATACGCAGATGGTGATCTACACCTCGGGCACGACAGGTCCGTCGAAGGGCGTGCTGTGCTCGTACCTGCACACCGCGTCAACGGCGCTCGTGCTGGAGGCGGTCAACGAGAACGACCGCACCTTGGTGAACCTGCCGCTGTTCCACGCCAGCGGCACCAACACCATCAACCGAATGTTGCTGCGCGGCGGCTCGATCGCGCTGGTCGAGTCCTTCGACACGCGCAGCTTCTGGGACACGGTGCGCCGTACGCAATCGACCTGTGTCACCCTGCTGGGCGCGATGATCCCGTTCCTGATGAAAGAACCGCCCTCGCAGCGCGATCGCGACCACACGCTGCGCTTCGTCACCATGGTGCCGCTGAGCGACGACGCGGCCGCCTTCGCCGATCGCTTCGGTGTCGAAGTCATCACCACCTTCAACATGACCGAGACGTCGTGGCCGATCGTGTCCGAGCGCAATCCCACCGTGCGCGGGACCTGCGGTCGGCCACGACCGGGCATCGAGGCGCGCATCGTCGACGGCAACGATTGCGAGGTCGAGCCCAACGCCGTGGGCGAGCTGATCCTGCGCAGCGATCGACCGTGGGCGATGAACCACGGCTACCACGGCGATCCCGAGGCGTCGGCGCGCGCCTGGCGCAACGGATGGTTCCATACCGGCGATGCTTTCCGCCGCGACGCCGAGGGCAACTTCTTCTTCGTCGACCGCATGAAGGACGCGATCCGCCGGCGCGGCGAGAACATCTCGTCCTTCGAGGTCGAGGCAGAAATCGGTGCACATGATGCCGTGCGCGAGGTCGCGGTCGTCGGCGTCCCGTCGGAGCTTGGCGAGGATGATGTGCTGGCCGTGGTCGCGCCGGTCGAGGGCCGCAAGGTCGACCCCGCCGCCCTGCTCGACTACCTGCGGCCACGCATGGCGCACTACATGATCCCGCGCTACGTGCGCGTGCTGCCGGAGCTGCCCAAGACGCCGACGCAGAAGGTGCAGAAGCATCTGCTGCGCGCCGACGGCGTGACGCCGGATACCTGGGACCGCGAACGCGCCGGTATCGTCATCCGCCGCGAACGCATCGCCTGAGAGACCCCCGATGAGCGACACGACACCGACCATCCGCGAGCTGATGGCCCGCGTCGAAGACGCACGGTCCTCCCTGCACGACGCAGCGCGTCCCGATGCAGTCGCCAAGGTCCATGCGCGCGGCCGGCTGAGCGCGCGCGAACGTATCGCACGGCTGATCGACCCCGGTTCGTTGGACGAGATCGGTGGGCTGGTCGTGGCGACCGACTTCACCGATCCGATGCAGGCGCAGAAGGCGCGCGAGCGATCGCCCGCCGACGGCGTGATCGCCGGCACCGCGCGCATCGACGGCCGACCGGTCGTGGTCTTCTCGCAGGATTTCAGTGTGCAGGGCGGCAGCATCGGCCGGTTGGGCAGCGCCAAGGGTCAGCGCGTGTTGCAGATCGCGCTGACCGAGGGCGTGCCGATGGTGATGATCCTCGATGGCGGCGGACACCGTATCCAGGACGGCCAGGACTCGCGCCACTTCGCCCACGCCAACGGCATGTTCCACAACATGGCGCGCGCCTCGGGCTGGATCCCGATGGTGGCGCTGATGCTGGGCGCCGGTTTCGCCGGGCCGACCAACTACGCCGGCATGGCCGATTGCGTGGTGATGGTACGCGGCCTGTCGACCATGGGGCTCGCCGGCCCAGCGCTCGTGAAAGCCGCGACTGGCGAGGAGATCGATACCGAAGCCCTGGGCGGCGCCGAAATTCAGGTGGACCGCCAGGGCCTCGCCGATCTCGGTGTGGTCGACGAAAATGCCGCCTTCGCCGCGGCCAAGCGCTTCCTGTCGTACCTGCCGTCCAACGCGCGCGCCGCATTGCCCGCTACCGAGCCTGGCGATGTGAGCGCGCCGATCGACGACAAGATTCTCGAGCTTGTGCCGGTCTCGACGCGCAAGGCCTACGACGTGCGCAAGGTGCTGGCGATGGTCGCCGATCCCGGCAGCTACTTTGAACTGAAGCCAACCTTCGCCGGCAACCTGGTCACCGGCCTCGCCCGACTGGGCGGCCGGCCAGTCGGCTTCATCGCCAACCAGGCGATGCGGTTGGGCGGCATGCTCGACGCCAATGCCTGTGACAAGGGCGCGCGCTTCATCGCCACCTGTGATGCCTTCGGCCTACCGCTGGTCTCCTTCATCGACGTGCCCGGCTTCTCCATCGGCTCGGGTGCGGAGCGCACCGGGCTGGGCCGGCGCAGTGCCAAGCTCGTCTTCGAATGGGGCCACGCCAGCGTGCCGCGAATCTCCGTCGTGCTGCGCAAGGGCTACGGGCTGGGCTATTTCGCCATGGCCGGCGGCCGCAGCTTCGGCGCCGATGCCTGCTTCGCCTGGCCGACGGCAGAGATCTGCGCCATGTCGATCGAGGGGGCGATCGACGTCGCCTTCCGCAAGGAATACCAGGCCGCGGACGACCCCATGGCGCGGCGGCAGGAGATGATCGCCGAGACCCGGCGTCGGGTGAATGCGCTGCGCGCCGCCGAAGGTTTCGGCGTCGACGACATCATCGACCCGCGCGATACGCGGCGGCGGCTGATCGAGGTGCTCAGCCGGGCGCAACCGCGTCGCCCGCCCGATCACCCGCCGAAATTCCGCTCGATCGTGCCGATCTGAGATCAGGGCTAGCGACGCTTCAGCACGCGCGACGCATCCGCGGCGGCGCGCTTGCCGCTCGTGTAGGCGCCCGCAACACGCGCTGCCCATTTGGGATCCGTAGCCTCACCCGCGAATATCAGACGATCGTCGTCGACCGGCTTGGCCAGCGTTTCCCGGCCCTTTCCGCAACCGGGCAGCGCTGCCGAATAGGCACCCAGAAAGAATGGATCGACACTCCAGAGCGTCGTCACCGCGCGCGCCGCTGGCTCCCTCACGTCGTCGCCATAGATATCCACCAGCGCGCGAACCGCAAAATCGATCACCGCCTTCTCGCCACGTGTCTGCAGGTGAAGCGCGTGATCGCCGCCCACCATCAGGACGGCAAGGTCTTCACCCCACGCATGGAGCAGGCCGTGGATCGGCATGCCGCCCGATATCGCGGTCAGTGTCGTGAAGTCCTCTTCTTCGCTGAGGCTGCGGCTGAGCGGCACAGCGATCTTCACCAGATGCCCCATGCGCAGGCCATCAATGGCGTCTTGCACGGTCGCTGAAAGCGCAGGAACGAACTTGATATCCCCTGCGGCCAGAACGCCGGTGGAAACCGTCACAATCACCGCCGCAGCAGTCAGCGATCCACTGTCGGTTTCGACGACAATACGTTTGCCGCGAGAATCGATTCGCCTGACCGGCGTGCCGGTCCTCACGGGCACA
The DNA here is from genome assembly GCA_019239835.1 of Alphaproteobacteria bacterium. Taxonomy (GTDB): domain Bacteria; phylum Pseudomonadota; class Alphaproteobacteria; order Reyranellales; family Reyranellaceae; genus JAFAZJ01. The sequence continues at coordinate 7,872 of JAFAZJ010000233.1, forward strand.
TCCGATCCATAGGCCTGCACAAAGGTCCCCATCCCTTCGCGCAGAAGTCGCAGCGTGCCGCCTGGTTGCCGACCGTTGTCGTACGCCGACAAGCGATGGAGCTCGACGCCGGCGTCCAGCGGGCCGATCTGTGCGTGCGCAAGGCGCTTCAACGGGTTGCTGGCTTTGCCGAGCACCTCGGACACAGCCTGATCCGGCGCGCCCTTCGCGACTCGGCGAGAGACCGATACGACAGCGTCCTCAGCTTCGTCGTAGAACGTGTCGAGCTGGTCGTACTGGCTGTTCGTGAACTCGTCGCCGTCGATGTACCCGCTGTTGTCTTCGCTATCCAACCGATCAGTGAAGCCAAGATCCCTTGCCAGCTGGACGAGCGGATTGCCCGGGCCGCCCTCGAGCCATTGCGCGCCGCGGTCATGCACAGTGCCGAGCATCGACGATGTCCATGCCCGCCCGCCAATGCGCCCACTGGCTTCGACGACGGTGACCGAGTGGCCCGCCCTGAGCAGCTCGCGCGCTGCCGCCAGGCCAGCCATGCCGGCACCCACCACGACGACATCCGGATTGGCATCGACGGGCTGTTGAATCTTCTGCGGCATCGTCCCGTTCCCGTTTTGGCCTCTGAGTATGCTACGCCTTGACCATGAGCACGACCGGTCCGGACAGCGCTGGTGTGGCCCCGAGGGGCAGCCGACGTCCGTCCGCGCTCGCGGTGACGGCGGCTGGCGCTTATTGGCTTTCGGCCGACGGCGAGATCGAGCGGCTGAGCCACGGCGCGGCGGTCTCGCGGCTGGCGCTGGAGCGGCCGCTGGTCTGCCACGTGCCCGACACCGCGGCGCGGTTGGCACTGGCCGATATCGACGCCACCGACGTGCTCGAGCTCTTCGCCTTCGTGCGGCCAGCGCGCTTCTGCCTGCCCACGATCCGCGGCCTTGTGGCAGCGCTGGAGCTTGCCGAGCCGACCACGCCGGAGGACGAGGTCGTTGCCCTGCCCGCCATCGCCGAGGCGCTGCTCGACGAACTGGCCGAGGCGCGTCATCGAGAGCCACCGCAGACAGCGGAGTTGGCGCGACGCATGGCGGCGGGCGGTTGGCACTGGGGCGCCGCAGTCTGCGCAGCGCTCGGTGTCGTCGCGGGCGACAGGCCGCGTGGCTTCACCGGGCTCGACACCTGGAAGCATCTGCCGGCGTGGGAGGACGATCCGCCACCAACGCCGCCGCGCAGCCTGCCGGTCGAGCCGCACGAGGCGCGCGCGCGGCTTGCCGATCTGGTGCACGCCGGCCAGGGCACGACCGAGGTGCGGCCGACGCAGAGCGACTACGCCTCGGCCGTGTCGCTGGCCTTCCAACCGCGCGAGCGCGAGGGTGAGCCGCACGTCGTGCTGGCCGAGGCTGGTACCGGCACCGGCAAGACACTGGGCTACGTCGCGCCAGCGTCGCTGTGGGCCGAGCGCAACGGCGCGCCGGTGTGGATCGCCACCTTTACCCGCAACCTGCAGCGCCAGATCGATGGCGAGCTCGATCGGCTGCATCCCGATCCGGCCGCCAAGCGCGCGCGCGTCGTCGTGCGCAAGGGGCGCGAGAATTATCTCTGCCTGCTGAACTATGAGGAGGCGGTGCAGCGCACGCGCGGCACACCGGAGAACGCCGTCGGGCTGGGCCTGCTGGCGCGTTGGACCATGGCGACGCGTGATGGCGACATGGTGGGCGGCGATCTGCCGGCCTGGCTCGGTGATCTGATTGGCCGCGCGCGACTCTCGCGATTGGCCGACCGGCGCGGCGAATGCGTCTATGCCGGCTGCGAGCATTACCGACGCTGCTTCGTCGAACGCACCATCCGCCGCGCACGCCAGGCCGACATCGTCATCGCCAACCACGCGCTGGTCATGATGCAGGCGGCGACCGGCGGGCTCGACGACAACACGCGGCCGACGCGCTACGTCTTCGACGAGGGCCATCACCTCTTCGATGCGGCCGACTCCGCCTTCGCCGCGCATCTCACCGGTGTCGAAGGCTCGGATCTGCGGCGCTGGCTGCTGGGCGCCGAGGGGCGCGGCGGTCGCGCGCGCGGACTCGAGCGGCGCGTCAATGAACTCGCGGAGACCGACGGCGCCATTCAGCAGGCGCTGCGCGCACTGCTGTCGGCAGCACAGGCCTTGCCCTCGGCGGGCTGGCAGAACCGGCTAGCCGACGGCACGACTCAGGGCGACATCGAGGATTTTCTGGCGCTGGTGCGCCAGCAGGTGCTGGCGCGCGCGCCCAAGGAGGACAATCCCTATCGCATCGAATGCGACGTGCGGCCGCCGGCGCCCGGACTGGTGGAGGCGGCGCATGCCTGCGGCGAGGCGATCGAGGCGATGCTCAAGCCGGCGTTGGCACTGATCCAGGCGCTGACACACCGCCTCGACGAGGACGCCGAGACGCTCGACACCGCCCAGCGCAACCGCATCGAAGGCATCACGCGCTCCCTGCGCAATCGCTGCCAGTTCGTGCTGGCGGCATGGATCGGCATGCTCAAGAGCATCGAGAGTGAGCCACAGGAAGCCTTCGTCGACTGGTTCGCCATCGAACGCATCGAGGGGCGTGAGTACGACGTCGGCATGTATCGCCACTACGTCGATCCGACGCAACCCTTCGCGGAAGCCGTCGTGAAGCCGGCGCATGGCGTCGTCGTCACCTCGGCGACTCTGCGTGATTGGACCGGCGCCAACGATCCGCCGCCGGCGCCGACCATCGCATCGGGCACGCTCGAGGCCGCGGATTGGGAAGCCGCCGAAGCGCGTACTGGCGCGCGCCATCTCGATGCGCCGGCGATCCGCGCCGCGGTCGCCTCGCCTTTCGACTATGCCGCCAACACGCGCGTGCTGATCGTGCGCGACGTCGGCCGCGATTCGGTCGAGCAGGTCGCGTCGGCCTATCGCGAGCTGTTCCTCGCCGCCGAAGGTGGCGGGCTGGGCCTGTTCACTGCCATCGGCCGATTGCGCGCGGTGCATCGGCAGATCGCGGCGCCGCTCGAAGCGGCCGGCATCCCGCTCTACGCCCAGCATGTCGGCGGCATGGATGCCGCGACCCTGGTCGACATCTTTCGCGCCGAAGAGCGATCATGTCTGCTCGGCACGGATGCCGTTCGCGATGGCGTCGACGTGCCAGGCCGCTCGCTCAGGCTGATCGTGTTCGATCGTGTGCCTTGGCCGCGGCCCGACATCCTTCATCGCGCGCGCAAGGATGCGCATCGCGCGGCGGGTCACGGCACCAACGCCTACGACGACATGCTCACGCGCTTCCGCCTGAAGCAGGCCTATGGTCGGCTGGTGCGGCGCGCCGATGATCGCGGCGTGTTCGTGATGCTCGACAACCGGTTGCCGTCACGCCTGCTGGCGGCATTTCCACCAGGCGTGTCGATCCGGCGCGTCGGCTTGGCCGACGCGATTGCCGAGACTCGCGATTTCCTGAAAACGTCGCCCTAGTTGGGCATCTTCTTGGAGAGTTCGCCGAAGGTTTTGTAGACCTCGTTGAAGTCCGTGTACTTCTGGGCTTCTTCCAGCGCCGGCGGCAGCGGACCCACGAACGTGGTGTAGGCATGGGGGCCATACTTTACGACGCCCAGCGCGATGCAGAGCATGGCGCCCTTGACCAGCAGACCGCGCACAATGCGACCGAAAAAGCCGACCAACATGACTGTACTCTCCCCTCAAAATCGCGACGGCCCGACCGTCCTAAAAACTCACTTCAACAATGCCTCCTAAATATACATGTTCACTGTCTTTTATCAAATAAAAACGGGCCGATCTGGATCGGCCCGTTCGCCGGTTGTGACCCCATTCAGGGCTTTTTCAGCAGGTCCCGGATCTCGGTCAACAGCTTGATATCGGCGGGATCTTCAGGCGCCGGCGGTGCTGCCGGCTCGGCCGCTTCCTGGCGCCGCATCCGGTTGATGCCCTTGACCACGAGGAAGAGCGCAAAGGCGATAATGATGAAATTGATCGCAATGGTGATGAAGTTTCCGTAGCCCCAGACGACGGCCGCCTTCCTGGCGTCAGCCAGCGACGCACCCGGTGCCACCGCGCCCTTGAGCACGACGTACATGTTGGAGAAGTCGACTGTGCCGAACATGCCGATCAGCGGCATGATGATGTCGGCGACCAGCGACTCGACGATCTTGCCGAAGGCCGCGCCGATGATCACGCCGATGGCGAGATCAACCACGTTGCCCTTGACCGCGAACTCGCGGAACTCCTTGAGCATCCCCGTTCTCCCTTGTCTGCGCCCGGCGCGCACGCGGCATCCTACGCTGCTAGAAACCGCCGCGCAGCCATACCAGCATGGCCGAGACCGTGAACACGGAGAGCAGGGTCGACAGCAGCACGGTGGTCGACGTCTCCTCGACGAACACGTCGTACTGCTTGGCCAGCACGAAGGCGTTCGAGGCGGTCGGCAAGGTGGCCATCAGCAGCGCCGCCTGCGCCCACACCGAGTCGAGCGGCAGGAACCACGGCACGATCGACAGCGCCACCAGCGGCTGCAGCAGCACCTTGGAAATGGTCGCCAGACCGACCTCACGCAGATTGGCGCGGATCGAGGTGTGCGACAGGAACAGGCCGATGGCGAACAGCGCGCACGGCGCGGCCGCCGCGCCGATCAGCTCGAGAAAGCGCTGGATCGGCACCGGCAGCTTGATGCCCAGCGCAGAGACGATGCCGCCGGCGACGATCGCGATCAGCACCGGGCTGCGTGCCACCGCCACGAGCACGCGCCGCGTGGTGCGCCACAGTCCCCTGCCGGCCTGCAGATCGCTCTCGATCAGCACGACAGCGAACGTCAGCAGAAACGCGCTGCCCAGACAGGTCGCCGCGGCGGCTGGTACGGCGCCTTGCGGGCCCAGCGCATAGAGACAGAGTGGAATGCCGATATAGCCGACATTGCCGTAGGCCGCCGTCAGCCCATGCAAGCTCATCTGCGCCAGCCCGGCGCCCGAGGCCAGGCGCGCCATCAGCATGCCCACGCCGTAGACAATCACGATGGTCAGGCCGAAGGCGGCGATGAATGGCAGGTTCAGCACTTCCGATAGCCGCACGCTGGCGATGGCGTTGAACAGCAGCGCCGGCAGCGCGAACCAGGTGACGAAGACGTTGAGCGCGCCCGAGCCGTCGCGGCCCAGCAGCCTGACACGGCCCGCGACAAAGCCGGTGGCGATCAGCGCGAAGAGCGGAAAGGCGACGGAGAAAACGACGTTCACGGTGCAGACATATACCGGCGGCGCGGCCCGCCGTCATGCCTGCGACATCTCCTCAGCAGCACATGAAGATGTTGACCCATCTCCATGATCGGCAATATATTTTACTAACCCTCACCGACGTGCGCTGGGCTTCGGCGCCGTTCAAGAATTACGGAGATGATGATGCGCCGCGCCACTTTCGCGCTCGCTTTTGCGCTCGCCATCGGCAGCTACGCCTCGATGTCCAGCGCCGCCCCCACCGACGGTCAGCAGCTGCCCGCCGTCACGCCGGCACCCGCTGCGACGCCAACGCCGAGCCTGACCAAGCCGGCCAAGGCCACCAAGCTGACGCCCTATCAGCGCGCCATGCGCGCCTGCGCCAAGATGAAGGACGAGCAGGCCAAGGCCGATTGCCGCCAGCATGCCCAGGCCAAGGCGCCGCCGCGCAAAGTCGCCAAGCGCAAGCCGACGCCGCCCGCACCCGCGCCGACGCCCGCCGCCGTCACCAACTGAGCGCATTGCACGTCAGGCAGCGGCGCATCACGATGCGCCGATGCACGCGCTGATCACCACCGATGAGCTCGCGCGCCGGCTCGGTGAGCCCGCGTTGCGCATCTTCGACTGCACGACCTTCCTGCATCCCGAGCCCGGCGGGCGCATGCGCGTCGAGACCGGCCGCGCCGCCTATGTCGAAAAGGGGCACATCCCCGGCGCGGCGCTGATCGAGCTGCAGCAGGATCTGTCGGACCCCTCGAGCAAGCTGCGCTTCACCATGCCCGATGCTGCCGCCTTGGCGCGCATGGCCGGCGCCAAGGGCATCGGCGACGACAGCGAAGTCGTTCTCTACTGCAACGGCACGCAATGGTGGGCGACGCGCGTATGGTGGATGCTGCGCGCCATCGGCTTCGATCGCGCACGCATTCTCGATGGCGGCTTCAAGAAATGGATCGCCGAGGGTCGCCTCGTCGAGCACAAGATCAACACCTATCCGCCAGCGACGCTGACAGCAAAGCCGCGCGACGGTCTGATGGTCGGCAAGGATGACGTGCTGGCGGCACTCGATGACAGCGGCGCCGTCGTCGTGAACTGCCTGACAGAGGAGCAACATCGCGGCACCGGCGGTGCGCATTACGGACGACCCGGCCATATCACCGGTAGCGTCAGCTTGCCGGCGGCATCGCTGTTCGAGACCGACGGCACGTTCAAGGCTGTCAGCACGTTACGCGCCATGTTCGCCGATCGCGGCATCGACGGTGCGAAGCGCGTGGTGAATTATTGCGGCGGTGGTATCGCCGCGACCGGCGATGCCTTTGCGCTGGTCGCGTTGCTGGGCCACGACGACGTCTCGGTGTACGACGCATCGCTGCAGGAATGGGCAACTGATCCCAGCCTGCCCATGAGCATTGGTTAGAGGAAGACCATGACCGCTTATCTGATTGTCGAGGTCGAAACCACGGACGCCGAGCTGATGGCGGAGTACCGTAAGCACACGCCTGGGCTGATCGCCCAATTCGGCGGCAAGTTCATCGTGCGCGGCGGCGAATGCGACTGCCTCGAAGGCGGCTGGACGCCCTCGCGCATGGTGGTGATCGAGTTT
>JAFAZJ010000048.1 GCA_019239835.1 Alphaproteobacteria bacterium
CAAGGTCGGCAAGCGGGTGATCGTGCTGGGCGGCGGCAACACGGCGATGGATTGCTGCCGTACCGCGCGCCGTCTCGGCGGCGAGGACGTGAAGGTCATCGTGCGCTCGGGCTTCGAGGAAATGAAGGCGTCTCCCTGGGAGAAGGAAGACGCCATGCACGAGGACATCCCGATCATCAACTTCCTCGTGCCCAAGGAAGTGAAGCACGAGAACGGCAAGATCAAAGGTGTGCTGTTCGAGAAGGTGAAGGCCGAGTACGACGCCAAGGGCCGCCGCAACCTGGTACCCACCGGCGAGCCGGACCCGTTCTACGAATGCGACGACGTGCTGGTGGCGATCGGGCAGGAGAACGCCTTCCCGTGGATCGAGAAGGATGCCGGCATCGAGTTCGATCGCTGGGGCATGCCCGTGGTCGACGAACGCACCTACGCCTCGACCAACCCGACGGTCTTCTTCGGCGGCGACGCGGCCTTTGGGCCAAAGAACATCATCTGGGCAGCGGCGCACGGGCACGAGGCGGCGATCTCGATCCATGCGTTGTGCACCGGCGGCGCGGTCGGCCTGCGGCCGGCGCCGGGTGTGAACATCGTCAGCCAGAAGATGGGCATCCACGAGTGGAGCTACGACAACGACATCTCGGTCGTGAATCGCTTCAAGGTGCCGCATCGCGACAAGGCCGAGGCGCTCAAGGACATCATGGCCGAGGTCGAGCTCGGCTTCGATCCCGAGCTCGCCTGGAAGGAAGCGCAGCGCTGCCTGAACTGCGACGTCCAGACGGTCTTCACCGACAACCTGTGCATCGAGTGCGATGCCTGCGTCGACATCTGCCCGATGGACTGCATCTCCTTCACCGGCAACGGCGACGAGAAGGATCTGCGCGGCAGGCTCAACGCGCCGGCGCTCAATGGCACGCAGGACCTCTACGTTTCGGGGCTGCTGAAGACCACGCGCGTCATGGTCAAGGACGAGGACGTCTGCCTGCATTGCGGACTGTGTGCCGAGCGGTGCCCGACCGGCGCCTGGGACATGCGCAAGTACTACGTTGAGATGACGCACGCGGAGCACGCATGCCAAAAGCGATAGAGGCGGTGAACGACTTCGTCGTCAAATTCGCCAACGTCAACGGCTCGGGTTCTGCCTCGGCCAACGAGTTATTCGCCCGCTCGATCCTGCGCATGGGCGTGCCGGTCAGCCCGCGCAACATCTTTCCCAGCAACATCCAGGGCCTGCCGACCTGGTACGAGGTGCGTGTTACCGAGAAGGGCTATCTCGGCCGCCGCGGCGGCGTCGACCTGATGGTCGCGATGAACCCGCAGACCTGGGCCGAGGACGTCAAGGAGATCGAGCCCGGCGGCTACCTGTTCTACGACAGCACCAAGCCGATGCCGCAATCGGCCTTCCGTCCCGACATCAACCTGGTGGGCGTGCCGCTCACCGCCATCACCAACGCCACCTACACCGACGCTCGCCAGCGTCAGTTGTTCAAGAACATCATTTATGTCGGCGCGCTCTCGGTGCTGCTCGACATCGATCCCAAGGAGATCACCCGGCTGTTCGGCGAGCAGTTCAAGGGCAAGGAAAAGCTGCTCGACAGCAACGTCAAGGCGATGAACCTCGGGCGCGACTGGGTGCTGCGCCATCTCGATCCGACCGAGGTGAAGCTCAAGGTGCGGCGCGCCGACAATGTCGGCGATCGTATCTTCGTCGAGGGCAACAGCGCCACGGCGCTCGGCTGCGTCTATGGCGGCGCCACTGTGTGCGCCTGGTATCCGATCACGCCCAGCTCGTCGCTGGCCGAGGCGTTCCAGGCGCATTGCAAGCGCTATCGCCACGACAAGGAGACCGGCAAGGCCAAGTACGCCATCGTGCAGGCCGAGGACGAGCTCGCCTCGATCGGCATGGTGATCGGCGCGGCGTGGAACGGCGCGCGCGCCTTCACCGCGACCTCCGGCCCCGGCATCTCGCTGATGACCGAGTTCATCGGGCTGGCGTATTTCGCCGAGATCCCGGCAGTGATCATCAACGTGCAGCGCGGCGGGCCCTCGACCGGCATGCCCACGCGCACGCAGCAGGCCGACATCCTGGGTTGCGCACTGGCCTCGAACGGCGACACCAAGCACGTGCTGCTGTTCCCGGAGGACCCGGCGGAAGGCTTCGAGTTCGGCGCCGCCTCGCTCGACCTCGCCGACCGGCTGCAGACGCCGGTGTTCCTGATGACCGATCTCGACATCGGCATGAACCACAGGCTGTGCAAACCGTTCCATTGGGACGAGAGCCGCGCCTATGACCGCGGCAAGGTGATGACGGCGGAGGATCTCGAGGCCGGCAAGAAGTTCGGCCGCTATCTCGACGTCGACGACGACGGCATTCCGTTCCGCACCTATCCCGGCACGCATCCGACCAAGGGTTCCTTCTTCACCCGCGGCACGACCAAGGACGAGTTCGCGCGCTACTCGGAAGAGGGGCCGGTCTACGTCCGCAACATGGAGCGGCTGGAGAAGAAGTTCGACACCGCCAAGAAGATCGTGCCCAAGGCCATCGAGCGCAAGGCGAAGGCCGCCACCAAGATGGGCGTGATCTATTTCGGCTCGACCAGCCCGGCGATGAGTGAAGCGCTCGACCAGCTTGAGGAGAAGAACGTCGCGCTCGACGCGCTGCGCGTGCGCGCGTTCCCATTCGGCCAGGAGGTCGTCGACTTCGTCAACAGTCACGACACCGTGTACTTCGTCGAGCAGAACCGCGACGGCCAGCTGCGCATGCTGCTGATCGATCAGCTCGGTGTCGACCCGAACAAGATCGTCGCCATCCTGCACTACGACGGCACGCCGATCACGGCGCGCTTCATCACCCGGGCGATCGGGGACCACCTCGCGCCGCCGCGCCGCATGGCGGCCGAATGATGAGCGTCGAATTCTTTACCTTCCCCCGGAGGGGGAAGGTGCCCGAAGGGCGGATGGGGGATGCCGAAGCCGGACTCCCGTGTTCGTCTTCGGCATCCCCCATCCGTCGCGCTGCGCGCGCTACCTTCCCCCTCCGGGGGAAGGTAGAATACGGAGCCAGGCCATGACGTACATCGCCAAGCCCAAGCTGCACCACCCGACCCTGCTGAAGAACAAGGCCGGCTACACGCGTCGCGACTACGACGGCGCGATCTCTACCTTGTGCGCGGGATGCGGCCACGACTCGATCAGCGCCACCATCGTGCAGGCCTGCTTCGAGCTCGACATCCTGCCGCACCGCGTCGCCAAGCTCTCGGGCATCGGCTGCTCGTCGAAGGCGCCGACCTACTTCCTGGGCGGCAGCCACGGCTTCAACACCGTGCATGGTCGCATGCCCTCGGTGATGACCGGCGCCAATCTCGCCAACCGCGACCTGATCTATCTCGGCGTCTCGGGCGACGGCGATTCGGCCTCGATCGGCTTCGGCCAGTTCGCCCACGTCATGCGTCGCGGCGTGAACATGACCTATATTGTCATGAACAACGGCGTGTACGGCCTGACCAAGGGCCAGTTCTCGGCCACCGCCGACCGCGGCTCGGTGAGCAAGAAGGGCGTCGCCAATTCCGACTCCTCGATCGACATGGTCTCGGTCGCCATCCTGATGGGCGCCACCTTCGTCGGCCGCTCGTTCTCCGGCGACAAGCAGCAGCTGGTGCCGCTGATCAAGGCGGCGATCCAGCATCGTGGCGCCGCCTTCCTCGATGTCATCAGCCCCTGCGTGGCCTTCAACAACCATCCCGGCTCGACCAAGAGCTACGACTACGTGCGCGAGCACAACGAGGCGGTGAACCGCGTCGACTTCATCGAAAGCCGCGCCGAGATCACCACCCAGTATGCGCCGGGCAACCTGCAGGAAGTGGCGCAGCACGACGGCTCGATCCTGCGCCTGCGCAAGCTCGACGAGGCCTACGATCCCAGCAACAAGGGCGACGCGCTCAACCGCGTGCAGCAGGCCGAGGCCGCCGGCGAGGTGCTGACCGGACTGCTCTACGTCGAGCCGATGCCCAACGACCTGCACGCCAACCTCAACACCATCGACGCGCCGCTCAACACGCTGGAGGCCAAGGATCTCTGCCCTGGCCAGAGCGCGCTCGACAAGCTCAACGCCTCACTGCGCTGAAACGGATAGAACCGCCCCAGCGTGGGCGGTAGGAGAGGCGCGATGAGCGACCTCTTTGCGGCCATCGAACGTCTGCCCATTGCGGGCGCGGACGTCGTCTACTACCGGCACTTCCTGCCGCGCAGTGGCGCCAGCGCAATGCTGGCCGGGTTGATCGATCAAGTCCCCTGGCGCCAGGACAACATCGTATTGTGGGGCAAAAGCGTCGCGCAGCCCAGGCTTACCGCCTGGTACGGCGATCCGGACCGCAGCTACACCTATTCCGGCCTGACGCTTCAGCCGCTGCCCTGGATCGACGAGCTGCTCCTGCTGCGTACGATGGCCGAGGCCATCGCCCAGGCGACGTTCAACAGCGTGCTGCTGAACTACTACCGCGACCACAACGACAGTGTCGGCTTCCATTCCGACGACGAGCCTGAATTGGGCGCGACGCCGACCATCGGCTCGATCAGCCTGGGCGAAACGCGCACGCTCAGCTTCAAACCGAAGCGCAACAAGGACTGGCAGCCGGCACGTATCGCGCTCGAGTCCGGCAGCCTGCTGGTGATGAAGGGCGATACCCAGCGCAACTGGCGCCACGCGATCGCCAAAGAGAGCCGACCCTGCGGCCCGCGCGTCAACCTGACGTTCCGTCGGATCCTCGACGGCTGAATCAGGTCGGAAAGATCAGGCACGTGGTCGTGCCGTGCGCCAGTAGGCGGCCCTGACTATCTGTCAGCCGACCCTCCGCAGCTCCCACGCGCCGCCCGCGACTGAGCACGATGCCCTCGGCACGGATCGTGCCGGTCTGCGGCGTGATCGGCCGCAGCAGCGAGATCTTGAACTCCAGCGTCGTCTGGCCGATGCCTTTCTCCAGGGTCGACTGCACGGCGAGCCCCATGCAGCTGTCGAGCAGCGTCGCCGACAGCCCGCCATGCACGGTGCCGGCGGGATTGAGATGCGCATCGGACGGGTCGGCAACCACGACGACGCGGCCGTTCGTCGCTTCGGCGACCTCGTATCCCAGGGTGCGGGCGATAGCGTTGAGCGGCAACGAGCCGTCGGCGAGTCCGGTGACGAACTCCAGTCCGCTCATCTCCTTCTGTCGTTCGGCGCTGACGGTTCCATAGGTACGATTTGCCACGATCCTCTCCCGCACGTCTGACGGCGCGCAGAAGGTGGCAGGCTTGTCGTGCGGGCGCTGGCGGTTTCCGGACCTGACTGAACTTAAGGCGTCCACCACTGCCGATAATCGGCCGCACAAGCGGAAGCGGTCGTGAAGCGCGGCTGATAGCCGAGATCGCTCGTCAGCCGCCCGATCGCCAGCATGGCGCGATCGCGATCGCCGAACAGATCGACGTTGGGCGGACTGCCGATCGACACGCTGGCACCTAGCGCGGCCGCCCATTCCGACAGCTTCCACGTCGTGCCCGGTCCGATGTGATAGAGGTCGAAGCCCGGGTTCACCTTGTCGATCAGCGCCGTCACCGCACCCGCGACATCGCGCACATAGACCCAGTCGCGCGGCGGGTCGCGGGGCAGGATCACCGGCTGCTTGGCATGCGCCAGCTGCGCCACCTGGAAGGGCGGGCTGAGCGTATCGCGCGCGCCGGTGGGATGCTCCCATGGCCCGAACACCGCCGACAGCCGGACCATACGCACGTCCATCGACCACAGCGCACCTAACCGCCGCGCGACTCCTTCGCCGGCGAACTTGGTGATGGAGTAGAGGCTTGATGGCGCGGGCGCCGGATCATCCTCTGCGAGCGGCGCATCGCGGAACGCCGCATCGCCGAATGCCGAGGCCGAGCTCAGCAGGATGAAGCGCTTCACGCCGGCCGCACGCGCGGCTGCCATCGCTCTCGGCAGGCCGCCGAGGTTGACGTCGAGCACGCGCTGCGGCTCTGCCGCGTCACGCGCGGCATCGGCGGTGATCGCCGCGCCGTAGATCACGATGTCGGGCTTGCCTGCGAAGGCGCGGGTCATGTCCTCGTCGCGCCGCACGTCGCCTGTGATTGCCGACGGCTTGCCGGGTAAGGTGGCGTACGGCTCGCGCGCGTCGAAGAGGGTGACTCTGTCGCCGCGCGCCAGCAGCGCCTCGGCGATGGCCATGCCGACGAAGCCGGCGCCACCGATGATCAGGACATGCATGCCGCAT
>JAFAZJ010000140.1 GCA_019239835.1 Alphaproteobacteria bacterium
CGACAAAGGCCGCCCGCGAGGGCGGCCTTTGCGTTTGGGGTGGCGGCGGGGTGGTGGGTCCCCGCCGCCGGCCGGCCCGTCGCGTGAGGCGTTACGACGAACCGGCTGCACCGTCGCGGGGCTGTCCATTCCACCGCGGCGGCGGTGCCATCGGCGGCTGCTGGCCGTTGCCCTGCTGGCCGCCCATCTGTGGCGGTGGCGGCGGCCGCATGCCGCCCTGCTGACCACCGGACTGACCGCCGGGAGGCGGCGGCGGCGGACGCATGCCCTGCTGCCCGCCTTCGTTCTGCGCGCCGCCCATGGCCGGAGGCGGGCCACGGCGCTCACCGCCGCGACCACCGGGCCCGCGACCGAACTGCGGGCCGCCGGCACCGCCGCCGCCATTGATCATGGGACCGCCGCCGCCACGGCCGGGCTGCGCGTCGGCGTCGCTGATCACGAGGCAGGACACGAGCGCGAGAGCGCCGGTGGCGAGCAGACCTCGCGCGAGAAGAGTCGATGACATGATGGGGAGAACCTTGCTGTTGAGACGATCGGATCGAATGACCGATCGACCAGACAACAAGTCGTCTCGCGGTTACGTTCGCGGTGGGAAAATAATCACCTTTCCGCCGCAATTGATCAGCGGACCAGGTGCCAGATCCCCTGGGCGTCGCGACAGGCAAGACGATTGAGCACGACGCCGGTGTCGGGCACCTGCGTCGCCTCCTCGAACTCGCGGCACATCATGCCGTTGCGCGCGAGATAGGTGCGTAGCGGCGTCACGCTGCCGCTGGTCCCCGGCGTGGCACCCTTCCAGGCGATGACCGATTTGCTGAGCGCACTCTCCAGCGCCTTCAGTCGCGTGGCGTCGGCGATCTCCTTGTCGGCCGCAGGCAGAGCGATCACCGCCGATTGCTGCGCCGATGCCAGCGTGCTCAGCACGCACACCGCAGTCAGCATCGCGACACGGCGCATCACGGCGCTAGCGCTTCTGTGGCGTAGGCGGTGTCGGCGGCGGTGTCGGCGCGGTCCAGCGGCGCGCGATCAGCTCCGCCTCTTCCTTCGGCGTCAGGTCGCGCGCCACCGGCGAGACATCGCCGATATTTGCACCGCCAGCGCCGGGTCCGCCCGGCGTGCCAGCGCCAGGGCCAGCACCTGGGCCGTGACCAGCGCCCGGACCAGGACCGGGGCCCGCGCCGGGTCCTGCCGGCCCTGCGGGACCTGGACCGCCGGGACCACCCGGGCCACCAGGACCGCCTGGGCCACCGGGCCCACCCGGTCCACCGGAACCACCACCAGGGCCGCCAGGGCCGCCGCCGCCCTGCGCAAACGCCGGCGCGGCTCCAAGCGATGCGGCGAGGAGCAGAGCCAGGACAGGGCGTGCGAAACGACAGGACATGGCAGTCCCTTGGGAACCCGACGGCGAACGACTCTAGGGCGCCCCGTCCAACCGCGCCAGCGTCGAGACAGGGTTACCCGATTCGACAACAGGTGACCGCGCGAGTGCGTCCCGCGTCGCGCGAAAATAGTTTTGTTGTTGCTGTGTGGCTTCGGCGCGACACTGCTGCGCAAGGCGACACGCGGCGATGAACAAGGACACCTGGGCGGCGATGACCGCGTTGCAGCCGCGCTTGCGGCGCTTCGCCTATGGCCTCACCGGTTCGCTCGACGAAGCCGACGATCTCGTGCAGGCCGCGTACGAGCGCGCCATCAGCCGCATCGCCCAATGGCAGGCCGGCACGCGCCTCGATAGCTGGATGTACCGCATCGTGCAGACCATCCATATCAACCGCCAGCAGGCCAACCGCGTGCGCGGCGCGCATCTGCAGCCGGTCGACCCCGATACGCTCACCGCGCGCGACCAGGCGCGCGCGCTGGAGGCCAGCATCACCTTGGCCAAGGTGCGCGGCTTCATCGGCCGCCTGCCCGAGGAGCAACGCGCGGCGCTGCTGCTGGTCGCGGTCGAAGGCCTCTCCTATCGCGACGCCGCCGAGGTGCTCGACCTGCCGGTCGGCACGCTCACCAGCCGCGTCGCCCGCGCACGCATCGCGCTGCGCGATTTCGTCGACGGCTCCACCGTCCCGGCCGCCGTGGGAGGCGGACAAGCATGACCACCTACGACGACGCAACCCTACTCGCCTATCTCGACGGCGAGCTCGCCGGCGCCGAGTCCGAAGCGCTCGAAGCCGACCTCGTACGCGACGAAAAGCTGGCCGAGCGCCTGCAGGCCTTCGCCGGCAGCGGCGCCTTGCTACGCGCGGCGCTGTCGCCGGCGACGCACGGCCACATGCCGGCGCTGCCACAACCCGACTTCACGGCCCGTCCGGCCGCGAGCTGGCGACGCTTCGCGCCCTATGCCGCGATCGCCGCGACCATCGCGCTGCTGATCGGCGCCGGCGTGGGCTTCGGCACCGGCGATTTCCTCGCCCGCCGCAACTTCGAGCTCGCGAGCGAACAACGCGCGCGCGATTCAGCGCTCGCCGAAGCGACGTTGCGCCGAGCACTGGAGACGCAGGTGAGCGGCACGCCGGTGAGCTGGGAGAACCCCGACAGCGGCGCATCGGGCACCGTGAAGCCAACGCGCACGTTCAAGAACCACAACGATCAGTTCTGCCGTGAATACGAGCGCGTCGAGACCACCAGCGCGCGCACCGAGACGATCAGCGGCATCGCCTGTCGCAGCGACGACGGACAATGGCGCACGCGCGCTGTGTTCTATCGTGACTGAAGTGCCACGCATGCGGCGGCAACGTGGCAGATCGCGTGTAACGCTCTGAAACCGAAATGCCCCCTTGCTGCCCATAGTCTGATCGACTCGCGCACCACGTGACTCCCCGAAGCCCCGCGATCAGCGGGCAAGCAAGGGAGTGTCGCACGATGATGAAGAAGATCCTGTTGCCGGGCGCTTGCGCAGGTCTGTTGGCTTTGAGTGCCGTACCGGTATTGGCCGCCGGCCCGATGATCTCCGGTACCAGCAACCATGCGGTACAGAACGTCGAGTATCGCTGGAACCAATGGCAGGGCCGCCAGACATGGAACAACAACTGGCAGCGTCCTCACTACTATGCGCCGCGGTATGGCTACGGCGCGTGGGGTAACCACCACTACTCGCCCTGGTACGGCCGCAGCAACTGGGGCAACTACCATCACGTCCCGCCGGGTCAGTGGCGCCACCAGCATCAAGGGTACTGGTGGCATCGATAGGCCAGTCGATCTGAGTTCGCGAAGCCCTGGCCGTTGACGGCCAGGCTTCGGCGGCGGGCGCGGTTTGTGGCGACAGTCTGGCAAGGTGTCGTCCTGCGACACGAATGCCCTCTTCTCGCCCGCAACCTGATCCCCGCTATGGCCATTTATGTTCTGACGCCCGCGAACAGCGGGCAAAGCAGTAGGGAGTAGTCCCCATGACGATGATGAAGAAAATTCTGTTGGCGGGTGCGGGCGCGGGTCTGCTGGCCTTCAGCGCCGCGCCTGTGCTGGCCGCGGGACCGATGATGTCCACGCCCAAGAGCGACGCGACCGTCGAGAAGGTCGAGTATCGCTGGAACGGATCGCGCTGGGTGTGGCACGACCCGCCGCCGCGCTTCTATTACTCGCCGCGCTACGGCAGCGACTACTACGGCGACCGCGACGACAACCCGCCGGGTCCGCGCGGTGGTCCGGGCACGAACTGGGAAAACCCGCCGGGTCCACGCGGTGGTCCGGGCGCCTCGCCTGACCGTCCGCGCACCTACCAGCCGTACGGCTATTGGCGCCAGCCGATCTACTAGTTCGCGTTAGGTGCGTAGTGGCGTACGAGACGCCCCGACGATCGCCATCGTCGGGGCGTCGTCGCTTCAGGCGGCCATCTCGAGGATCGACTTGATATCCGCCGGCCCGTTGACCTTGCGCGGGTTGGTGTAGGTCCAGCGGTCGTGCATTGTGTTCTCGGCCAACAGATCGAACTGCTCGGCGCCGACGCCGACCTCCTTCAACGTGCGCGGCAAGCCGAGCCCGCTGATCAGCTCGTGCAGCGCGTCGCCGGCATCGACTCCGGGTCGGCCCAGCGCTTCGCTGACAACTGCCTGGCGCTCGGCGTTCACCGATTTGTTCCAGCGCATCACGTAGGGCAGCACCACGCACGAGGTGTAGCCATGCGGCACACCGGCGGTGCCGCCGAGGATGTGGCCGATGGCATGGCTCGCGCCCTTGTCGACGCCGGCCTGCGAGCCCACGACCGACAGCCACATGCCCATCAGGCAGTCGAGGCGCGCGGCCATGTCGGACTCGTCTGCCTTCACACCGCGCAGGCCGCGGCTCAGTAGCTTCAGCGCATGAATGTCGGCGGCCTCCGAATAGGCGTTGCAACGTGGCGAGCAGATGTCCTCGGCCGCGTGGTCGACGGCGCGGATGCCGCTCGACAGGAACAGCCACAGCGGCGTGTGCACCGTCGCCGCCGGATCGAGGATCACGACGCGCGGCACGTGCAGCGGATGGAAGTACGATTCCTTCTTCTTCGTCGCGGTGTCGGTGCAACCGGCGCCGGCATTGAACTCGCCGGCCGAGAGCGTGGTCGGCACCGCGACCTGGCGCACGGTGAGCGCCTTCACCGGCTTGCGTGTCGGCGGATCGGCGTTGGTGACGCGCTTGTAGTCGTCGAGCTGCTCCGGCCTGGTCACGTCGTTGGCGAGGCAGAGCTGGATCATCTTGCCGGCATCGGTTACCGAGCCGCCGCCCACTGTGGCGATCAGGTCGGCGCCGGCGTCGCGCGCGGCATTGGCAGCGGCGACACAGTCGGTGCGCGGCGTATGCGCGGCGATGCGATCCCAGGTGCCGGCGTGGCGGTTGCCGAGCTTGCCGGCCACATTCTTCACCACGTCGGTCGTGCGGTTGAGCGTGCCGCTGGCGACGATGAAGACCTTGTTGGCGCCGATGCGCGCGGTTTCCTCGGCCAGCGCGTCGGCGCAGGGTTTGCCGAACACCACCTGATCCATGTGTGGATAGCGATAGACGCCCATCGTCGCCATGCGTTCCTCCCGTCGCCGATGGCGCGAGCCTAAGCGATTTGGCGGCGCGCCGGCACCTGCTATCGTACGGCGTACTTTGACGACGGGAGACGGACCATGTCGTTCATCGGCAAGATCGCAAAATCGGTGATGATCGGCGCGGCGGCGCTGACGCTCGCGGCAACGGCGGCGCAGGCCGAGACCACGCTGCGCGTGGTGGCGCATTCGGATCTGAAGATCCTCGATCCGATCTGGACCACCGCCTACATCACACGCAACCATGGCTACCTGATCTACGACACGCTGTTGGCGCAGGACGAGAAGCAGGTGATCCGGCCACAGATGGCCGACAAGTGGACGGTGAGCGACGACAAGCTCACCTGGACCTTCACTTTGCGCGACGGGCTGGAGTTCCACGACGGTCAGCCGGTGACCTCGACCGACGTCGTCGCCTCGCTGAAGCGCTGGGCGGAGCGCGACACCATGGCCCAGCAGCTGTGGACGCACGTGGCGCAGATCACGCCGATCGATGCCAAGAGCTTCAAGCTGGTGCTGAAGGATTCGTACGGCCTGGTGCTCGAGACCTTGAGCAAGCCGAGCTCGACGGTGCCCTTCATCATGCCGGCGCGCGTCGCGGCGACGCCGGCGAACGAGCAGATCAAGGACTACACCGGCTCCGGCCCCTTCATCTTCAGCGCCAAGGAGTGGAAGCCGGGCGACAAGGTGGTCTACCTCAAGAACCCCAAGTACAAGCCGCGCAACGAGCCGCCCTCGGGCATGGCCGGCGGCAAGGTGGTCAAGGTCGACCGTGTCGAATGGGTGGCGATCCCCGATCCCCTGACCGCGGTCAACGCGCTGCTGGCCGGCGAGATCGACATGATCGAGGCGCCGCCGCCCGACCTGTTCCCGCTGCTGCAGAAGGACAAGAACATCGCCCTCTACGGCTGGAACCCGGCCGGCAGCCAGATCATCGGCCGCTTCAATCACCTCTACCCGCCGTTCAACAACCAGAAGGTCCGGCTGGCGGCGTTCTACGCCACGGCGCAGAGCGACTATCTCGAGGCGCAGGTCGGCGACAAGGACATCTACTTCGAGTGCAACGCGCCGCTGACCTGCGGCAACCCGAACACCAAGACCTACGGCGATCTGCTGCTCAAGCCCAATCTCGAGAAGGCGCGCGCGCTGCTCAAGGAGGCGGGCTACGACGGCACGCCTGTGGTGCTGATGCATCAGACCGACATCCAGTCATCGAACCGCCTGTCGCCGGTGGCCAAGGCACAGCTCGAGCGCGTCGGCTTCAAGGTCGACATGCAGTCGATGGACTGGCAGTCGGTGGTGTCGCGCCGCGCCAAGAAGGATCCGCCGGCGCAGGGCGGCTGGAACATGTTCTTCACCACCACGGTGGCGGTCGATGCCTCCAACCCGGTGGCCAATGCCTTCACCAACGGCGGCTGCGACAAGGCATGGTTCGGCTGGCCGTGCGACGATGTGCTGGAGAAGCTGCGCGCCGACTACGCCAAGGCCACCGACGATGCGGCCAAGAAGGATCTGGCGTTCAAGATCCAGGACCGCATCATGGAGCAGGCCACCTATCTCGTGGTCGGTCAGTACAAGGCCTTCGGCGCCTACCGCAAGGGCGTGGTCGAGGGCTGGCTGCAGGGCCCGGCCGCGGTGTTCTGGAACATCAGCAAGAAAGGCAACTGAACCACCCCCTGTCATTCCGAGCGAAGCGAGGAATCTAGGAACGGCCTGGATCCCTCGCTGCGCTCGGGATGACAGCTGACATCACGCCCGTACGGCGACGCCGACGTTCTGCAGATACCAGGCGTATGTCCTGGCAAGCCCATCGCGTAGCGACGACGAGGCGCGCCAACCCATCGCCTGGAGTCTCGCGACGTCGGCCAGCTTGCGCGGCGTTCCGTCCGGCTTGCCGCGGTCGTAGCGAAACACGCCGCCAAAGCCGATCACCTCGGCGAGTGTCGAGGCCAGGTCGCCGATTGAGATCTCTTCTCCCGTGCCGATGTTGATGTGCAGCTCGTCGGAATAGTGCTGCACCAGGAAAACCAGCGCGTCCGCGAGATCGTCGACATGGAGGAACTCGCGCAGCGGCGTTCCCGTGCCCCACAGCTCCACCGCAGGCGCGTTGGTCACCTTGGCCGCGTGGATCTTCGCCATCAGCGCAGGGATGACGTGAGCGCTCTCGAGATTGAAGTTGTCGCCGGGGCCGTAGAGGTTGGTGGGCTGCGCCGCGATGAAGTCGCATCCGTACTGGCGGCGATAGGCGGCGCACAGCTTGAGGCTGGCGATCTTGGCGATGGCGTACCACTCGTTCGTCGGCTCGAGCGGGCCGGTCAGCAGCGCCTCCTCGACGATCGGCTGCGGCGCCAGGCGCGGATAGATGCAGGTCGAGCCCAGGTAGAGCAGCTTCTCGACTCCGGCGCGGCGCGCCGCCTCGATCAGGTTGGCCCCCATGGCGAGGTTGTCGTAGAGGAAGTCCGCCGGGCGCGTGGAATTGGCGAGGATGCCGCCCACCGTCGCGGCGGCAACGATCACGCAGTCGGGACGAGCCCGCCGCATCCAGTCGAACACGGCGGCCTGGTCGCGCAGATCGACTTCGGAGCGCGGCGCGGTCACGACAGTGCAGGCTTCGCGTGCCAGCCGCCGCAGCAGCGCGCCGCCGACCATGCCCGTATGTCCGGCGACATACACCGTCTTGCCGGCAAGCGCGTATCGGGCCGTCATCGTTGCAGCCTCATCGGTGGGCAGCGCCGCGCTGCGGGCCTTGCCGGCCGAGTTCCTTGAGCGCCAACTCCTGCCGCGCCAGCTCGAGATCGCCGGCGACCATCAACTTCACCAACTCGGTGAAACTGGTCTTCGGCACCCAGCCCAGCGCCTTGCGCGCCTTGGCGCTGTTACCCTGCAGGTGATCGACCTCGCTCGGGCGGAAGTAGCGCGGATCGATCTCAACGTGCTTCGACCAGTCGACGTCCAGCTCGCCGAAGGCCAGCTCCACGAACTCCCGCACGCTGTACGAGCGGCCGGTCGCGATGACGAAATCGTCCGCCTTGTCGTGTTGCAGCATGCGCCACATCGCCTCGACATAATCGCCGGCAAAGCCCCAGTCGCGGCGCGCGTCGAGGTCGCCGAGGTAAAGCTTGTCCTGCAGCCCGAGCTTGATGCGGGTGGCGGCGCGCGTGATCTTGCGGGTCACGAACGTCTCGCCGCGTCGCGGGCTCTCGTGATTGAAGAGAATGCCGTTGCAGATGAAGAGGCCATAGGCCTCACGATAGTTCACCGCGTACCAATGCGCCGCGGCCTTGCTCACGCCATACGGGCTGCGCGGGTGAAACGGGGTGCTCTCGTCTTGTGGCGGCGGGGCGGTGCCGTACATCTCCGACGAGCCGGCCTGTAGATCCTCACGGCATGGCCGCGGCGCTCGATGTAGTCGCGGGCCGCCTCCAGCAGCCGCAAGGTACCCATCGCCACCGCCTCGGCCGTGTATTCCGGCACCTGGAACGACACGCGGACATGGCTTTGCGCGCCGAGGTTATAGATCTCCTGCGGCTGCACGCTCTCCAGCACCTGGCGAAGGCTGGTGCCATCGGTCAAGTCGCCATAGTGCAGATGGATGGGAAGCCCCGCCTGATGCGGATCGCGGTACAGGTGATCGATGCGATCGGTGTTGAACAGGCTGGCGCGGCGCAGAATCCCGTGGACTTCGTAACCCTTGGAAATCAGCAACTCGGCCAGGTATGAGCCGTCCTGCCCCGTGATTCCGGTGATGAGCGCGCGTCTTTGCATGCGCCGGCAAACATGGCGCAATTCCCTTGCCTGGGAAAGCCGCCCTACGACGAGGCGGCCCGCGCCGCCCATGCCGGCACAGCCTCGATCAGCGCAGCCGCCAGATCGGCGCCGCTCACGCCGGGCATGTCGAGGCCCAGCCCCGCGATACAGTCCTCGATGTGCGCCGGCAGGTCCGGCGCGTCGAGCCGCAACCCGCGCATCGCCAGCGCGAGCCGCGCCGGCCCATCGATCGGCAGGCAGGTGAAGTCGCCGGCGAGGTCCAGATCGACCAGTACGCCATCGCGCGCCAGTGCCCGCAGCCGCAGCAGTCCACCCGGCGCCTTGCGGTCGATCTCGACCAGCGCGGCGCCGGCCATCAGCTTCACGCCATCGGCGATCGCGCGCCGCCCGCGTTTGTGCGTCCAATCCGGGTCCAGCAACGACACCGCGCGCCGCTCGATGGCGGCAAGCTCCTTATCGCGTGCCTCGCTGCGCATCGGCTCGGCAGCGAGCGTCCGCGGCAGGCGGCGCAGCAAGGTGTCGATCACGGAGGCGCGCGATGGCGGCGTGCCGAGCTCGCGGCGCAGGCTGGTGATGTAATCGGCGAGAGAGGTGCGCAGCTTGTCGCGGAACTTCTCCGACGGCACGCGCAGCGTGCGCGCCATGCGTTGCGCGTCGAAATCGAACAGGATCATGCCGGCGAACACCACGGCCTGGCCGATCGCCGCGATCGCCGAGCCGCCGATCTTGCGGCCGTCGACATGGATGTCGTTCAGCGCGCGGTACTCGGCGGCCACGCCCAGCGCGCGATAGGTCTCGACCAGCGGCGCGATGAAGCGAGGATAGAGCGTCGCAGCGCGGCCGCCCGCCAGCCGGCGCGGATAGATGAAATGCACGAAGAGATGCGCCGCATCGAGCAGAACGGCGCCGCCGCCGGCCTCGCGGCGAATGATCGGCATGTGCTGGGCGGCGCACCATTGCTCGTCGACTTCCCGCGCCACGTCCTGGTGGAAGCCGACGCAGATGAAGGGCGCGTCGGGGTTCGACAGCGTCAGGACCGGATCGTCGGCCGCGGTCATGGCGTCGGCGATGCCATGCCAGATCGCCAGCGACATCACGGGCGAGACGGAGCCGAAGTCGAGCACGCGTAGCGCAGACATGCTAGCCTCGCGCCATGAAGAAGCTCGTGATCGTGATGGTCAACACCGATCCGCGCAACGGCGAGGAACTGGGCGCGCCGTTCTATCAGGCCGCGGTCGCGGCGGCGATGGACTACGAGGTCGAGGTGATCTGCACCGCCACCGCCGGCCGCCTGCTCAAGCGCGGCGTGGCCGAGAGCCTGCACGTGAAGGCGGGCGCCAAGACCACGGTCTACGACTTCATCAAGGAGGCGCACGAGAACGGCGCCAGGCTCTATGCCTGCTCCAACAACCTCGAGCTCTTCGACATGACCAAGGAAGAGCTGATCCCCGAATGTGCCGGGCTGGTCGGCGCGGGCTACCTGGTGCAGAAGATCATGGAAGAGGACTGCCGCGTGCTGACCTACTGAGGGATGGCGATGGCCAGCGTGAAGGGCTGCGAGCTGCCTGACGACCTCTGGTACGACGTAGAGAATCTGCTGTGGTACCGGCCCGAGACCGAGGGGCTGGTGCGCGTCGGTCCCACCCGCGTTGCCGTGGCGATGGGCGGCGAAGTGGTGGGCGCCACGCCCAAGCGGGCCGACCGCCGGCTCGAGCCCGGCCAGGCCTGCGCCGTGGTCGAGGCCGGCAAGTATGTCGGACCGGCCAAGATCGCCTTCGCCTGCCACGTGGTGGACAGCCACGAGGCGTTGATGGACGACCCCTCGCCGGTCAACCGCGATCCCTATGGCGAGGGCTGGTTCGTGCTGGTGCGTCCCGATGACTGGGCGGCGGCAAGCGCAGCTCTGCTCTACGGACCAGCGGCGATCGAGCCGTTCCTCGCCAAGATGGCGGAGGAAGAGTTCGAGGGCTGCGAG
This sequence comes from Alphaproteobacteria bacterium, assembly GCA_019239835.1. GTDB lineage: Bacteria > Pseudomonadota > Alphaproteobacteria > Reyranellales > Reyranellaceae > JAFAZJ01. Next base: position 10,744 of record JAFAZJ010000140.1, read on the forward strand.
GCTTCAGGCGGCGTCGAGTCTTAGCGGTCGGCCCTTGCGGTCGAAGAAAGCGCCCTCGTTGATCGTGGCGTGATCCTCGATGAGACGGTCCTGCGCCTGCTTCAGGCGAAAGCGTGCCTGGCCATCGGGCAGTGGACCGCCGTTCGGCGCCGCGGCAGGAAAGATCACCACCGCGTCCCATGACAGCTTCGAGCGATCGAGCATGTCACGGAACTCGCGCCACGCCATCTCGTTGCCGATGACGTTGGCGTAGGACGAGCCCAGCGGCCAGATCGTGCTGCGATCGCGCTTGACCAGCACCAGCAGCGCGGTGAAGCCCTTGGTGCGCGCGAAGGTGTCCCTGAGCCAGGCGTCGAACGCCGCCGACATCAGAAGTCGACCACCGGCGAGAAGCTCGGCGCCTCGCGCGCGATCAGCGAGGTGAACGGCGCCTTGAAGCGCTCTGCGTACCAGGCCTCGAAGTCCGAGAAGGCCGTCACGACATCGCCCATCACCTCGTCAGGCTGCGCCGCCAGCCACGCTTGGTCGGCGACCACCGCCAGTCGGCTGCGGACTTCCTCATAGGCCTCGTTGTCCGACGCCCAGCCGGTCATATCGCAGAGCGCCGTCACACCGGCGTCGACGGCGGCGGTCCGCTCCTCGCCAGCGCCGACCGCGCGCGACAACGCGCCCACCAGCTCGATCCGACGATAGGCGGCGATGCGCGCCTGCTCGAGCGCCGCCAGCCTGTCGCGCGACTCGACACGGTAGGCGGACTCGTTCCGCGCCGCCTCCTCCGCGCGCCGCCGCAGCTCGTCGACAAAGGCCGGCATGGTGTTCCCTCTTCGCCTAGGCGCCGTCGCCTGCCGCGATCAGCCGCTCGGCTTCCTCACGCTCGGCCTCGCTCAGCAGCGGACGAACGCGCAGCAGGAAGCCGGCGGCAACCTCGTTGCCACGTCGCTGCGCGCGTGCCAACCAGCGATACGCCAGCACCTGATCCTGCAGCACGCCCAAGCCCAGGTGATAGGCCGCGCCAAGCATCGCCTGCGATTCGGCATCGCCCAGCCGCGCAGCCTTCGCGAACCACATCGCCGCCGTTTCAGGATCGCGCTCGACGCCCTCGGCGTTGTGGAGGATCTGGCCCAGTCGGCCCATCGCCGAAGCACTGCCCGCCGCCGCGGCGGCCTCGCCCCAGCGACGCGCCAGCAAGACGTCGCGTTCCATGCCGACGCCCTCGTAGGCCATCCAGCTCAGCATGTTTTGCGCCTCGGTCTCGCCCGCTTCGGCGGCGCGTGCATACCAATGCGCGGCCTGCGCCAGGTCACCGTCGGTGCCGCGGCCTTCGTAGTACAGCAGTGCCAGGTTCTGCTGCGCCACCGCATCGCCCGCCTCGGCGGCGATGCGGAACCAGCGCGCGGCTTCCTCGTCGTCGCGTTCGACGCCGTTACCGGTGGCGAACAATCCGCCGAGATTGGCCTGCGCGCGTGCCACGCCCTGATGAGCGAGCGTGTGCCAGATGTCGAAGGCGGTGCCGGCGTCGCCGGCATCGAAGGCCATGCGCGCCCGGGCGAGCGCGGCGTCGACCGGCTCGCTGCCGGACAGCCATCGGCGCAGGGTGCCGATCACGAACTGGCCGCGCTCAGCGGCTCGGGCGCGTCCTCGTCCTGGGGCATCAGGTACCAGTTCAGCCGTGCACGCTGCCAGCCCGCATCGCCGACCAAGATGTCGAGCGGCAGGGTCGCGAGATCGTCGGCGATGGGATCGGCCTCGGGTGCTTCTTCGAGGTAGAGCGCCTTGGTGTAGGTACGGCACTCGTCGCAGGTTTCGGCGCGCACCAGCTTCGAGCCGCCTTCGACATGATGATAGGCGATGCCCTTGGTCGAGACGCAATGGGCGCACTGGATGCGGGTGTAGTTCCAGCGCGTCTGGCACAGGCCGCAGCACAGGAAGCGCGAGCCTTGCCGACCGGCGGCGGCCTCGACCACGGAGGCGATCGCCGTCGAGCCGCAGACCGGGCAGAGATTGCGCGGGTCGAGCGGCGTCGGCGCCGTCGGATCGAGCAGCGACGCCATGCGCGTCCAGTGCAGCTCCAGCGCCGCGGCGACCAGTGGGACCTCGGCCATGTCCCACGGCTCCTGCTCTTCGCGCAGCAGGCGATCGGCCAGCGCGTCGATCGACTGGTCGTCGCGCGCGGCGAAGACGGCAAGAGCATGCGTGGCCACCTCGGGCATCGCAGCATCCTTCAGCGCGGCGGCGATGGCGCGGGCGCCAGCCACGAACGAGGCGTCACGTGCCCAGGTCAGGCGCTCGATCAGCGCGAAGCCGTGCGCCTTGCAGAAGGCGACATGGTCGTCGCCGGGCAGCGTGCCTGAGGGCAGCGCGCTCGACGCCGTGTGCTGGGCGCGCGCGATTTCGGCGACGAAGCGCAGGAAAGGCTCGAGCGGATTGCCTGGCGCCAGCGCATCGAGCCGCGCCGCACGCGCCGCAAAGTGCGTGGTGATGTCGGGCAGGCGGACGAAGGGCGGCGCCGCGAGCTGGCCGATATCGACCGGCTCGGGGACGACGCGTCCCTTGAGACTCACTTGGTCTTGCCCACTTCCTCGCGCAGCCATTTGCGGTGATGGCGCCACGCCCAGCCGCCGGTGACCGAGCCGCGCGTCATGCCGCGGATGGTGCCGCGGATCCAGATCGCGGCGTAGATGTGCGTGATCACCACGATGATCAGCAGCACCGCCGAGGCGGCGTGCACGACCACGGCCAGCCGCTTCTGCTCGATGCTGGTGTATTCGCCGAACTGCGAATCCCACATCGCCAGGCCGCTAGTCAGCAGCAGCACGGTGAGGATCGACATCAGCCAGAACACCAGCTTCTGGCCAGCATTGTACTTGCCGGCCTCGGGCACCTTGGACTCGTCGTTGTTGACGACGTGCTTGATGTTGCGCATCCAGGCGCTGTCGTCCTTGCCCCACAGATTGTAGCGCCAGAAGCGGATGAACAGGCCGAGGAAGCTGCACATCGCCAGCACGCCGATCCAGGGATGGACGATGCGCGCCGTCGGCCCGCCACCGAACAGGCCGGTGAGGAAGAACAGCGAGGGATGGAACAGCGCCATACCCGAGAGCGCGAGGCAGATCATCAGGATCGCGTTGATCCAGTGATTGAGCCGCGCGCCCGAGGTGTAGCGATCGAAGATCGTGGTCTTGTCGGCCATCACTCACTCCGCCGAATTGCGCCGCGTCTTGGCGGCGGCTTCTTCGTCTTCTTCCTGGACCTCGTTGGGTCCGTGGGTGACGTAGTGGAAGAAGCCGACCAGCGCCGCCAGGCCGACGCCGGCCAACGCCAGCGGCTTGGTGATGCCCTTCCACAGATCGACCAGCGGGCTGATCTTCGGGTCCTTGGGCAGGCCGGCATAGATCTCCGGCCGATCGACGTGCTTGAGCACATACATCACGTGCGTGCCGCCGACGCCGGGCGGATCGTAGAGCCCGGCGCTCTTGTAGCCGCGCTCCTTCAGATCGGCGATGCGCTTGTCGGCCCAGGCGATCATGTCCTTCTTGGTGCCGAAGGAGATCGCCTGCGTCGGGCAGACCTTGGCGCAGGCCGGCGCCTGGCCGACCGCGACACGGTCGGAGCACAAGGTGCACTTGTACGCCTTGGAATCCTTCTTGGAGATGCGTGGGATGTTGAAGGGGCAGCCCTTTACGCAATAGCCGCAGCCGATGCAGTTCTCGGAGATGAAGTCGACGATGCCGTTCTTGTACTGCACGATCGCGCCCGGCGCCGGGCAGGCCTTCAGGCAGCCCGGGTCGTCGCAATGCATGCAGCCGTCCTTGCGGATCAGCCATTCGAAGCGGCCGTCGACGTCGATCTCCGTGAAACGCATCAGCGTCCAGGTGTTCTCCGTCAGGTCGTGCGGATTGTCGTAGACGCCGACATTGATGCCGACCTCCTCGCGCAGATCGTTCCACTCCAGGCAGGCGGCCTGGCAGGCCTTGCAGCCGATGCAGCGCGACACGTCGATCAGCTTGGCGACCTCGACCGCTTCACGCTGGCCGGGCGGCGGCGTGGTGGTCGCCGAGCGGCGGCGGAGGTCGAGTGACTGAAGACTGCTCATCGTCGCCTCCCTATGCCGCCGTCGTGCCGAGCTTCTTCACGTCCACCAGGAACGCCTTGTATTCCGGCGTCTCGATGTTCGCGTCGCCCACATAGGGCGTCAGCTGGTTGCAACCGAAGCCCTTCTTGGTCTCGCCCGTGAAGCCCCAGTGCAGCGGGATGCCCACGGTGTGCACCGTCTTGCCGTCGATCTTCAGCGCCTTGATGCGCTTGGTGACCACGGCCACGGCCTTCACGCGGCCGCGGTTCGAGCGCACCTCGATCAGGTCGCCGCTGGCGATGCCCTTCTCCTTGGCCAGTTCCTCGCCGAGCTCGATGAACTCCTGGGGCTGCAGCGCCGCGTTGATGCGCGTGTGCTTGGACCAGAAGTGGAAGTGCTCGGTGAGGCGGTAGGTCGTCGCGACATACGGGAAGTCGCTCGCCTTGCCGAACTGCTCGAGGTCGTTCTTGAAGACGCGGGCCACCGGGTTGGCATTGACCTTCGGGTGCAGCGGATTAGGGACCGGTGCCTCGAAGGGCTCGTAATGCTCGGGGAACGGCCCGTCGCGCAGCATGCCGCGCGTGAACAGGCGCGCCGATCCCTCGGGGTTCATGATGAACGGACCGACGCCGGCCTCGGGCTTGCTGGTGATCACGAAGTCCGGCACGTCGTAGCCGGTCCACTTCTCGCCATCCCACCAGATCTGCTTCTTGGCGGGATTGTACGGCTTGCCGTTCAGGTCGCAGGAGGCGCGGTTGTACATGATGCGCCGGTTGGCCGGCCATGACCACGCCCAGCGCGGCGTCAGCCCCAATCCGCCCGGATCGGTGTTGTCGCGCCGCGCCATCTGGTTACCGGCTTCCGTCCATGAGCCGGCATAGAGCCAGCAGCCGCCCATGGTCATGCCGTCGTTGCGATACTCGCCGAAGCCCGAGAGCTGCTGGCCCTTGCGCAGGATCATGCGTGCCGGATCGCGCGGATCGGGCACGTCGACCAGCGCCTTGCCGTTGAGTTCGCGGGCAAGCTCCTCCGGCTGCGGCGCCAGCGGATTCTCGTAGTCCCAGGTGAGCTTGAGCAGCGGATCGGGCAGCGCGCCGCCGTCCTTCTGATAGAGCTCGCGCAGCTTGGCGTAGAGGCGCGCCATGATGTCGATGTCGGGCAACGCCTCGCCCGGCGGCTCGGCACCCTTGAAGTGCCATTGCAGCCAGCGGCCGGAGTTTATCAGCGAGCCGTTTTCCTCGGCGAACACCGTGGTCGGCAGGCGGAAGACCTCGGTCTGGATCTTCGCCGGGTCGGCCGGGTTGTGCTCGCCGTGGTCCTGCCAGAACTCGCTGGTCTCGGTCGCCAGCGGGTCCATCACCACCAGGAACTTCAGCTTCTCCAGCGCCGCCTGCAGCTTGCGCCGGTTGGGGAACGACATCAGCGGATTGAAGCCCTGGCAGAAGTAGCCGGTCATCTTGCCCTGATGCATCAGCTCGAAGGCGCGCAGCACGTCGTAAACGACATCGATCTTGGGCAGCCAGTCATACGCCCAGTCGTTGTCCTTGGTCGCCGCGTCGCCCCACATCGCCTTGGCGAAGGAGACGAAGAACTTGTCGTAGTTCTGCCAGTAGCTGGTCTGGCCCGGCCGCAACGGCTTGAAGCCGCGCGTCTTCATGTAGGTCGCGTAGTCGGGCTCGCGATCATTGGCCAAAGTGAGGTAACCCGGGATCAGGTTGCTCATCAGGCCGATATCGGTGAGGCCCTGGATGTTCGAATGACCGCGCAGCGCGTTCATGCCGCCACCCGCCACGCCGATATTGCCCAGCAGCAGCTGGATCATCGCCATGGTGCGGATGTTCTGCGAGCCCTTCGAATGCTGGGTCCAGCCCAGCGCGTACATCGAGGTCATCACCTTGTCGACCGCCGAGGTCTCGGCGATCAGCTTGCAGGCCTCGAGGAACTTGTCCTTCGGCGCGCCGGTGATGCGCTCGACCATCTCCGGCGTATAGCGCGAATAATGCGTCTTCATCAGCTGATAGACGCAGCGCGGATCCTGCAACGACGGGTCCGACTTCACGAAGCCGTCCTCGCTCAGCTCGTATTCCCAGCTGGCGCGGTTGTAGTCGCGCTTGGCCTCGTCGTAGCCCGAGAACAGGCCGTCCTCGAACTTGAAGTCGCCGCGGATGATGTAGGCGGCGTTGGTGTAGTTGCCGACGTATTCCTTCTGGATCTTGTCGTTATCGAGCAGGTACTTGATGACGCCGCCCAAGAAGGCGATGTCGGTGCCGGGCCGGATCTGGATGAACAGATCCGACATCGCCGCAGAGCGCGTGAAGCGCGGGTCGACGACGATCAGCTTGGCCTTGCGATAGTGCTTGGCCTCGGTCACCCACTTGAAGCCGCAGGGATGCGCCTCGGCGGCGTTGCCGCCCATGATGACGACGAGATCCGTGTTCTTGATGTCAGCCCACAAATTCGTCATCGCACCGCGTCCGAAAGTCGGGCCCAAACTGGACACCGTCGGACCGTGTCAAACCCTCGCCTGGTTGTCGAAGACGACCATCCCCAACGATCGGACGACCTTGTAGGTCGCCCACGCTGTCTCGTTGGAGGTGGCGGATGCGGCGAGGAAGCCGGTGGAGATCCAGCGGTTCACCGTCTGGCCATCGGCGTTCTTGGCGATGAAGTTCTTGTCGCGGTCGGCCTTCATGTGACGCGCGATCTTGTCGATCGCCTCGTCCCAGGAGATGCGCTTCCACTCCTTGGCGCCGGGCGCGCGGTACTCGGGGTACTGCAGGCGCGTCTTGGCGTTGATGAAGTCGATCAGGGCGGCGCCCTTGGGGCAGAGCGTGCCGCGGTTGGTCGGATGATCCGGATCACCCTCGATATGGATGATCGAGCTCTTCACGTTCTTCGCGCGATCGCCGATCGAGTACATGATCACGCCGCAGCCCACCGAGCAGTAGGGGCAGGTGTTGCGCGTCTCCGTCGTGCGTTCGAGCTTGAAGGCGCGTACTGCCGCCTGCGCCTGCGCCGGGGAGAAGCCCAGCGCGGTGAGCGTCGAGGCGCCCACACTCGCGGCTGTCAGCTTCAGCGCTCCGCGCCGGGTGATCTGCATCGAGCCCATGGCACCTCCTCGACGGTGAGTCGCCGGAGAGCAACGCCGCGGATTGCGCGCGGTTCTTGTTCGTCTCACTCCCCGACGGTGCGTTCAGTGCGCACTCTTTCGTCTGTCGAAAGTATCCGTCAGGATCCCTGCGAGAATCAATGATCGATGCATAATTCTGATGAGCAGATAGCTTTTGGCTATTCTGCCTAATACTCGTTCGCAACAAGGCGATGGCGCGCAGCGCCATCGCCTCTTGGCGAATACTATGCCGCCTCGGCCAGTTGGCTGGTGCCCGCCTTCTGTCGCCGCGCGATCTCCGCGACGCGCTTGCCGAGCGCTTCCATGGTGGCGAAATCGCTGGTCGCGATGCCCTCGACACCCTGGTCGGCATTGGCCTGCGCCATGGCACCGACGAACGAGCCGACGCGATTGAGGTCGTCGTGGCTGCCCTTGGAGTGGTTGTTGCCCGGCTTCATGCCCAGGCCCACCCAGACCATGCCGTGCTGCATCGCCAACACCATGAGCTGATTCAACGTGCTGAGCTTGTCACCGCTCCACGACGCGGAGCTGGTGAAGCCCGAGGCGATCTTGTCCTTCCAGGCATCGGCGTACCAACGCTTGGCGGTCCAGTCCTTGAACTTGGCGAACTCGGCCGACACGCCGCCCATGTAGGTGGGCGAACCGAAGATGATGGCGTCGGCACGATCCAGCTCCTCGCCGCGCGCTTCGGCTTCGGCGACCGGAATCATCGCGACGTTGACGGAATTGCCGACCGAGCGGGCGCCCGCCGCGACGGACTCGGCCAGCGCCTTGGTGTGGCCGAAACCGGAGTGGAAGACGACAGCGACATTGACCATGGAAGTCTCTCCTTCGAGATACGGTTTGGTAACTAGTTCCAATTTAGTCACCTTTTGTTACTCCGAGGAGATAGAGGGAGGAGAAACCTTTTTAAAGTAGGTACCTTGACGTAACTACTAACAATCCCCAAATCAGTACCATCACGCAATCGGGGCGAGGATTCCGACATGTTGAAGGGGAAGAACGGCGCGGGCGATCTCGCGTCCTGTCCGATGGACTTCATCCTGCGGCTGCTGATGGGGCCATGGACGACGTACATCCTGTACACCCTGGGCGAGCAGGGCCCGCAGCGCTTCGGCGAGCTGAAGCGGCGGGTGACCGGCGTGTCGGCCAAGATGCTGACCGAGCGGCTGCGCTCGCTCGAGCAGGCCGGGCTGGTGACGCGCCACTACGAGGCGACGATCCCGCCCAAGGTGACCTACGCGCTGGCCGCGCGCGGTCATGAGCTGCGCGGCGTGCTGGGCACGCTCGCGGCCGTCGGCTCGAAGTGGCTGGCCGAGGACGCGGCAGCGGCAAACGTGCCGCGCCAGGCCGCCGAGTAGCCAATCACCCTGTCATCCCGAGCGCAGCGAGGGATCCAGTCGCCTGGACTCCTCGCTACGCTCGGAGTGACAGCAGGGCGCCCTACTCCGCGTAGTCCGTCGCGAGGTGGAAGAGGCAATCGCCACGCTCGGTGCGGCCGGGCTGGCGTTTGCAGATCACCGTGCCTGCACGGGCGAAATGCGCCACGACCGGCTCGCGCCAGGGCGTGTCGTGCAGATGCACGCGCGCCGCGGGTTGGCCCGCGACCACGTCCTGGCCGAGCTCGACCAGCGGCTCGAACACGCCGCCATCGGGCGCGTAGACGTAGTAGTCGGGACCTTCGACGCGCATCAGCCGAGTCGGCGTCTTGGGCGGCGGCGGAATCTCCAGGCCGTGCAGCACGCCGATGTGTGCCAGCACGCGCAGCAATCCCTCCTCGGCGATCTTCAACGCCGCCGGTGTCACCGCGCCGGCGCCGGCGAGCTCAGTGCCCATGTGCTCGACGCCCTGGCGCATCGCCGCCGACGTCGCGGTGCGTTCATCGCCTTGCGGCGTGGTGCTGACGTAGCCGATCGGTGCGCCGAAGGCGCGCATGCGTGCGATCTGCGCCTTGCGCCGTGCGGGATCGGGATCGAGTCGGCAGAGCGAGCTCGGGACGTAAGTCAGCGAGCTGCCGCCGGAATGCAGGTCGAAGTGGAACTGGCACTTCGGCATCAGCACATGCTCGATGTAGTGCGCGATCTGCTGCGTGATCGTGCCGTCGGGGTTGCCGGGGAACGAGCGGTTGAGGTTGCCGTCGTCGATCGGCGAGGTGCGCATACCGGCCATCGCCGCCGGAAAGTTCGACGACGGCAGGATGGTGAGCTTGCCGCGCACGTTCTTGGGCTCGAGCGTGCGGATCAGCTTGCCGAGCGCGAGCTGGCCCTCCCATTCGTCACCGTGATTGCCGGCCATCAGCAGCACGCGCGGACCGTCGCCGTTGTTGATGCAGGCGATCGGCAGCGGCAGCCAGCCATAGGCGGAACGGTGCACGGAGTGCGGAATGCGCACGAAGCCCGTGCGCTTGCCATCGGCTTCGAGATCGATATCGGCGCTCAGCCGGCTGGGCTTGCGGTCTGTCATGGTGCTCCTGCTCTACAAGCAGGCGCAGCTTAGCGCAGGAATCGTTTCTCGCGCGCCTTCATGCCGGGCACATCCTGCAGCTCGAAGATCTCCTCGACCGAGACGATCTCCTTGTCGACCGACCTGATGCCGCCCTCCTCGCGAATGCGCGCGAAGACACGTTTCATCTCCGTGACCGCAGCGCGGATCGCGTGGTTGCCGTAGATCACCAGCCCGATCTTGCTGGTGGCCCGCATCTTGGCCTCGGTGAGATCGGGATACGCCGTCGGCACCAGCGCGATCGGCACCTTCGAGTCCCAGTGCGCGACGAAAGCAAGCACCTCGTGCGGCGTCTTCTGCTTGGAGTGCACGAGGATCAGATCGGCGCCGGCCTCGACGTAAGCCTGGCCGCGCTTGTGCGCCTCGTCCAGGCCAGCGCCGGCGATCAGCGCCTCGGTGCGCGCGATCACCAGCGGTCCATTCTTAGAGCGCGCCGCGCAGGCGGCCTCGATCTTGCCCTGGAATTCCTCGATGCGGACCAGCTCCTGCCGCCCGCCGGCGAGCAGGCTGGTGTCCTTGGGAAAGGTCTTGTCCTCGATGACGATGGCGCCGACGCCGGCGCGGTCGTAGGCCGCTACGACATGGCCGACGTTGATCGCGTTGCCGTAGCCGGTGTCGATGTCGGCGATGACAGGAATGGCGACCTGCTCGCAGATCGCGCGCGTCATGTCGAGGTGCTGGCTCATCGACAGCAGGCTGGCGTCGGGTACGCCGTAAGCCGCCGACAGCTCAAAGCCGCTGGCCCAGATCGCATGGAAACCGGCGCGCTCGGCCAGACGCGCCGAGAGCGGATTGTGCGCCGCCATCGCGTGCGCGAGGCCCTCGCGCACGATGGTGTCTTTCAGGGTCTGAGATGCGGTCATGCCATTCCCGTCATTCCGAGCGTCAGCGAGGAATCTCCCGCCAGCGAGGGCTCCGCTTCAAGGAGATTCCTCGCGTCGCTCGGAATGACGGATAGGGCCTAGCCCACCAGCCTGGTCGTCCGGCGCTTCCGATTGATCTCGCGCAGGTACTCGATGCCCTCGGCGGCGACCGCCTCGCCCAGCATCGAATCGCCCTCGCCCGCCAGCTCTTCCATGTCGAGCCACGGGCTGTACACATGCTGGGTCCGCTCGGTGATGATGCCGGCGTTCAGCAGCGTCTTCACCAGCACGCGGAAGAGATTGGTGCTTTCCTTCATCGAGTTCTTGCGGCTGTTCGAGCCGAAGCGCTCGCGCACGGCGTCGCGCACCCATTGCGGATCGAGCCCGAACTCCTCGTAGACATACGGGCGCTGGCTGATGCTGGTGAGGTTGAACAACAGCGACTCGAAGACGTGGGCGGCCCAGTCCTCGACCTTGTCGTGCTCTTCCGGCGTCAGGTTGGGCAGGGTTCGGTCGGCCCAGATCTTGCCGAACTTGTGGTGAAAGGCCTCGTCGGTCATCACCAGCTGCACCAGCCGCTTCAACAGCGGATCGCGCGTGTAGGCGTACGTGTCGGCGAAGGCGCCCATGGCGAGGCCTTCGAGCATGAGCTGCATGCCAATCAGCTTCTTGTAGACGATCGGGCTCAGCACGATCTCGTTGAGGAAGCGACCGAGCTCGGGGCTGCAGGGATACGGCGTGCCCCAGCGCGCCTTGATGTAGCGGCCGAAGCCGGCGACGTGGCGGGCTTCCTCGCGCGCCTGGTTGGCGGCATATTCCTGCGCGCCGGGATCCAGCAGGATGTCGCAGAGCGACGCCGACAGCGACAGCGCGCCCTGCTCGCCGTGCAGGATGCCCGAGAGGCGGAAGCGCGTGATGTTGTTGGCCAGGCGGATCTTCTGACCCTCGTCCAGCCGATCGCCCACCGCGCTCTGCAGCTCCGGCACGCGCTCGGGCGGCATGATGTATTCCTTCGTGATGTCGAAGGGCGTCGCGTAATCGAGATAGGCCGGGTTGAACGGATCCCAGAAGTGATCGTGGGTCATGCCGATGATGCCGTCGAAGGCATCCGAGCGCGTCTCGTAGCGATCGACCTCGATCATCGCCGGGAAATCGTCGGGGGCGACGACCCGGTAGGCCGGATCGCGCGTGATGTGCTGGTCGTCTCGGAACGAGCCGCTCATCGCTTCCTCCATGCTTTCGGGCCGCTCTCCCGGCGGCTGGCTGAGAGAAGACTAGCCTCGTTTGACGTTAACGTAAACGTAAATCTGATACCTCCGGCGGCGCCTTATCCCGCGTCAATGTGAAACGGTGCAGCCATCGGCATGGTCACACGACCTTCGATCGGCGGATCGAATATCAATCGGTCAGCCCCACCATGCGGAGGCAATCATGCCCACGACCGGTGTTACCCCCGACGCGATCATGCAGCTTGGTCTGGCCTTCTGGGGATCCAAGACCCTGTTGAGCGCCGTCGAGCTCGGCCTGTTCACGGAACTGGCGGACGGTCCCCTCGATCTCGCCACGTTGACCAACCGCCTGAGGCTGCATCCCCGCAGTGCACGCGACTTCCTCGATTCCCTTGTCGCGCTCGGCATGCTGGACCGCCATGGCGAGCTGTACTCGAATACGCCTGCGACCGGACAGTTTCTCGATCGTCGCAAGCCCGGCTATGTCGGCGGCTTGCTGGAAATGGCCAATGCGCGTCTTTATCCGTTCTGGGGGATGCTGACGGAGGCGCTGCGCACCGGCGAGCCCCAGAACGAGGTCAAGCAGGGCCGGGACCTGTTCGACGAGCTCTACAACGATCCGCAGCGCCTCGCCGGCTTCCTCAGGGCGATGACGGGACTGAGCCTCGGATCGGCGGCGATCATCGCGGAAAAATTCCCATGGAAAAACAGCCGGACCTTCGTCGATATCGGCACCGCGCAGGGCGGACTGGCGGTGTCGCTGGCGCGGGCGCACCCCCATCTCGCCGGCATCGGCTTCGATCTCCCGGTCGTGCGACCACACTTCGAGGCCTATGCCGCCGAACAGGGAGTGTCAGGCCGGCTGACGTTTCGCGCGGGCAACTTCTTCACCGACCCGCTGCCATCGGCTGATGTCGTGGTGATGGGTCATATCCTTCATGACTGGAGTCTCGACAACAAGCGCCTGCTCATCGGCAAGGCCTATCAGGCGCTGCCCCGCGGCGGGGCGCTCATCGTCTACGAGACGATCATCGACGATGACCGCCGCAAGCACGCCTTCGGCCTGCTGATGAGCCTGAACATGCTGATCGAGACCCGCGAGGGCTTCGATTACACGGGCAGGGACTGCATGCAGTGGATGAAAGAGGCCGGCTTTGGCGAAACACGCGTTGAGGCGCTGGCAGGGCCGGAGTCCATGGTAATCGGAATCAAGTGATGGTCCGTCGAGCCAGCTCCTGACCCATCGGCAATTGCGCTTCTGCCGTCAGTCGCTACAGTCGCCTGGATGGGCGCGTGACGCCCGCGCAAGGCTCGGGGGGAGAAGCCAAGAGGTGGCGTCAGACGCAAGCAAGGACGTACCAGCCGCGCGTCTTTATCCCCTGTTCCTCGTCTGCCTGGCCTCGATCGCCTACGAGATCTCGCTGACGCGCTTCTTCGCCATCGCCAGCTGGTCGGAGTACGGCTACTGGGTGATCAGCATGACCATGGCCGGGTTGGCGGCCAGCGGCGTCATGGCCTCGCTGTTCTCGCGCAGCTTGACGCGCTCCCTGCCTTTCCTGCTGCCGCTGCTGCCGATCCTGATGCTGCTGGCGGCGGCGCTGGGCTGGGCCTGGGTCACCGTCGTGCCGTTCAACCCGCTGGAGCTGCAGAACAAGCAGCTATGGTACGACCAGCTCCTGAACATCGCGCAATACTACGCCGCGATCTTCCCGTTCTTCTTCATGGTCGGGCTCTACGTCTCGGCCAATTTCGTCCTCTACAACCAGCGCATCGGCCGGGTTTACGCCTTCGATCTCGCCGGCGCCGGTCTGGGCGCGGCGCTGCTGCTGGCGCTGATGTTCTTCGTGCATCCGTTCTGGCTGGTCGCCTGCCTGCTGCCGGCGCTGGCGCTCGCCGCCTGGCTCGAGCTGTCGCCGGTGTGGCCGCGGCTACGCGTGCGTATCGGCGCACTGGCGATGCTGGTGGTCGCCGAGCTGGCCACGCTGCTGCTCGCCCAGCCGCGCATCAACGAATACAAGGAAGTCTTCGCGCCCATGAACACCCAGGGCGCGCAGGTGCTGGCGACGATCACCTCGCCCAAGGGCCTCTACCAGCTGCTCGACAATTTCACCGAGCGCCTCGACACCGACATCTCCAACAATCCCGAGGTCATGGCCGGCGCGACCATGCCGAAGGCCTATGGTCTCTACGCCGACGGCAATCGGCTCGCCTCGCTGCCGCGCGAGCCGCAGGTCGATACCCGCTACTTCGTCGCGGCGCTGGACTCCTTGCCCTATCGCCTGCGCGCGCCCAAAAAGGCCTTGCTGCTGGGCGCCGCCGGCGGCTTCCGCATTCACGAGGCACTGCGCGTCGAGGCCAAGCGCCTGGTGGTGCTGGAGCCCGACAACGCATTGCGCAACGCGCTCACCCGCGGCATCGGGCCGGCCCCGCCTTTTCCCACCGATGATCGGGTAAGCATCCGCGACACCAGCCCGCTGGCGACCGGCGTGATCGCGCGCGACGGGCCGTTCGACGTCATCGACGTCACGCGCGAGTTCCTGGCCCAGTCCGACACCAATCGCGCGGCGCTATCGGTCGAGGTGCTGGGCGACTACGTGCGCATGCTCAAGCCCGGCGGCACGCTGTCGATCCCGGTGTCGATCCGCGAATTCACCGTCTACGCCGTGAAGATGTTCGCCACGGTGCGCGAGGGCCTGCGCCGCGCCGGCATCGCCGAGCCCGACAAGCACGTCGTGATCTACCGCTCGGCGTGGAACGTGCGCATCCTGCTCAGCGCCACGCCGTGGACGCCTGAAGCCATCGCCGCTGTCGAGAAGTTCTGCGACGAGCGTTCCTTCGACATCGTCTTCCCACCGAAGCGCGATGGCACCAAGCGCGCGGTCTACAACGAGCTACCGGTCATATCCTTCGACATCACCGAGGCGCAGCCGGCGGGCTCCGATCCGATCAGCGAGGAGGCGCAGGCGGCGATCGCCGGAAAGGTCTCGCCCTATCACGCCTTCTTCAAACTCACGCCGCCCAGCCTCGACCGGCCCTATTTCAATGCCGTGCTGCCGCTGACGCGGATCGAGACCATCCTCGATCGCATCGAGCTCGTGCCGCGCGAGGAGCTGGTCTACCTGATCAATCTCGCGGTGCTGGCGCAGGCGCTGGTGATCGCCGCGCTGGTGCTGCTGATGCCGCTCTTGACGCGCCGGGGCGATGCGCTGCCGATCGGCCGCTTCGCGAAGTCGGTGGTGTATTTCGCCGGGCTCGGGCTGGGCTTCCTCACGCTCGAGATCTACCTGATCGAGAAGGCCTCGCAGTACCTGCACGACCGCGTCTTCGCCTTCGGCCTGGTGCTGGCGGCGATGCTCGTGTGCTCCGGCATCGGCAGCCTGTTCGCCGAACGCGTGCGGGCCAAGCCACGCACTTGGCTGGGCATTGCCGTGGTGACCGTGTTGGTCTGGTGCGAGCTCGCTTTCGTCGGGCTCGACCCGCTGCTGATCGCGACCGCAACCGAGCCCCTGCCGATCAGGGTCGCGATCCTGGTGGTGGTCACGCTGCCGGTCTCGATCGCGCTGGGCATGCCGATGGCGCTGGGGCTGGGGCAGTTCTACGGCAATCGGCTGGCCTTCCTGCCCTGGGCCTGGGCGGTCAACGGTGCCTGCTCGATCATCTCGACGCCGCTGGCCAATCTGCTGGCGATCTCCGTCGGGCTGAAGTCCCTGCTGCTGCTGGGAGCGGCACTGTACGCGATTGTCGCCGTCTCCCTGCCGGCCGATCGAATCAGGTAATCCGGAGTTCCGTATGGCCTTGCTGACCCGTCGCACGCTGATCGCCCAGGGCGCTGCCGCTGCATTGGCGGCGCCTGCGCTGGCGCAGCCGCGCGGCGGCGGATGGACCTACGAGCAGTACACGGCTGCGATGCATGCCAGCGACCGGCGCGTGGCGATGAGCAAGGCGACCTTCGAGGGCGTGATGCGCCGGCGCGAGCAGGCGCTGCACATCGTCGAGACCTACCTGCGCGGCAAATTCCAGGAGCCCGACGCGCACACGCTCCGCGCCTACGCCGAGGTGCCGCGCGAGTACTATCACTACAACTACGCCGGCCCCTTCGATTTCGGCCACGCAGCCTACGAGGGCAACGCGCATCCCTGGGCGATCGGCTACGGCTCGGCGCTGTCGGACTATCTCGGCCAGATGTACATGACCCAACTCGCCAGGCCGCTGCCGGGCGAGAGCGCGCTGGAGATCGGCACCGGCTCGGGCTACCAGATCTCCATCCTCTCGCGCGTCTGCGCCAAGGCCCGCTCGATCGAGATCATCGAGCCGCTGGGCCGCGCCGTGGCCAAGATCTTCAAGCCACTGGGCTTCGACAACATCACCTCCAGGGTCGGCGACGGCTATTTCGGCTGGCCGGAAGAAAAGGACGGCTTCGACATCATCATGGTGACCTGCGTCGCCCAGCACGTGCCGCCGCCGCTGCTCGCCCAGCTCAAACCCGGCACCGGCCGGCTGATCATCCCGGTGGGCCAGCCCTTCCGGCGCGAGCAGGTGCTCTACGTCTACACCAAGGACAAGGACGGAAAGATTCACTCCAGGCGCGACGTCGGCGTCTACTTCATTCCGATGACCGGCAGGATCTCGCAGGGACGCTAGGAATTAAGGCCGCAAGGCCTTATTTTCGGCGGCGCATT
The DNA here is from genome assembly GCA_019239835.1 of Alphaproteobacteria bacterium. Lineage (GTDB taxonomy): Bacteria > Pseudomonadota > Alphaproteobacteria > Reyranellales > Reyranellaceae > JAFAZJ01. Next base: position 27,219 of record JAFAZJ010000140.1, read on the forward strand.
CTTGTCCTTCCGGAAGGGAGCCCGGACCCTATGATTCTGACCCGACGGCGCGCGTTGATGACGGCCGCCGGTGCGACGCTGGCGACCCCGGCGATCGTCCACGCCCAGACCTCGCCCTGGACCTACGCCACCTATGTCGCGGCGATGAAGGCCAGCGGCC
>JAFAZJ010000202.1 GCA_019239835.1 Alphaproteobacteria bacterium
GGCGATCGCCGCGCCGGGCCTGAAGCTCGAGGAGATCTTCAAGCGCACGATCGATGGCGTGGCGGCGGCCTCCGCCAACAAGCAGACGCCGTGGGTCAGCTCTTCCTTCCGCGGCGACTTCTACTTCCATCCGGCGGCCGTCGCGCCGCCGCCACCACCGCCCGTCGCCGCGGTGCCGTCGCTGCCCGCCATCGACGAGCAGACGGCGTGGACGACGATCGCCAGCAGCACCAACCCGGTGATGTTCGAACTCTTCCTCAAGCGCTTCCCCAACGGCGCCTACGCCGACTTCGCGCGCGCGCGGCTGGAAGAGCTGAAGACGGCCGCCGTGATGGAGGAGAAGCGCCGCGTGGCTGCCGCCGAGGAAGCCAAGGCCCGCGCCGCGGCCGAAGAGGCCAGGCGCATCGCCGCTGCCGAGGAGGCCAAGCGCAAGGCGGACGCCGACGCCGAAGCCCGGCGTGTCGCCGCAGCTGAGGAAGCGAAGCGCAAGGCGGCCGACGAGGAAGCGCGTCGCACCGCCGCCGCCGAGGAGGCGAAGCGCCGTGCCGCTGCCGAGGAGGAGAAGAAGTCGGTCGAGACCGTCGAGGCGGCGCTGAAGTTGGCCGATGTCGATCGCCGTCGTATCCAGGCGGCGCTCACCGCCAAGGGCTTCGACACGATGGGCACCGACGGCGCCTTCGGGCCGCGCACCCGGCAGATGATCAGCAACTGGCAGCGCAGCCGCAGCGAGCCGCCGACGGGGTTCCTCACCGCGACGCAAGCAGCGCTGCTGTCGAAGGACGGCGAGACTGCGCTCTCAAGGCTGGAAGACGAGCGCCGCAAGGCCGAGGACGAGAAGCGCAAGGCGGATGCGGAGCGCCAGAAGGCGGCGCCAGCCCCGCAGCAGGCCGCTGCGGCACCGCCATCAGCACCTGCGCCAGCTCCGACACCGGCGCCGGTCGCCGCGGCGCCCGCCGCGAGTGGTTTCGACGGGGTCTATCACGGCAGGGTATGCCGCGAGGACCAGCGCTGGTGCCGCCAGCTGACGGTGATTGTGTCGGGCGGTGTGATCTCCGCTCGATCGTTCTCCGGCGGCAATTGCGGCATTCCCATCGAGATGAGAGGGCCCGTCAGCCCGTCCGGCTCGTTCTCGGGCTCCTACCAGGAAGCCTCCGGCGCCGACACCAATTGCGAAAAGATGCCCGCGACCTTCTCCGGCCAGATTTCCGGCAACCAGATCAGCGGAAAGGCCGGTGTCGCCCTCGCACGCATCGTCTGGTCGGCCAAAAAACAGTAGGGGCCAGTACAAAAGAGAGTGAATATTCGCTCACTTTATGGTATGGTGGCGGTTCGTTGTTTCTCCCGCCCGGAGCCCCTATGCCATGGCCTACATGAAGAACCCGCCGCCCAAGGTGGTGGCCCAGGACAAGACCAAATTCCATTGCTGGGCGGCCTCGCTCGAATCGTGGATCGACGCGCGCAAGCCGGCGACGCCGCAAGCGTCGATGACCAAGACCCAGGCCGAGCTGATCAGCTCCTACAAGGACTTCCTCGGCGCCAAGGACGGCCTGATGGTCAGCAAGGCGATGATGCAGCTGATGTTCGATTTCCAGATGATGCTGGATCTGTACAAGCCGGAGACCAAGGCGATCACCGGCCAGGCGATCGTCAACCGGCTGATGATGAAGAGCTACCTCTGGCTGTTCTATCTCGGCGGCAGCCTGGGCAACTTCCTCGGCCATGCCGAGGTGATCTACGGCGTCGACGGCTTCGGCGCCGATGCCAATCTGCGCGTGATGGATCCGTGGGAAGGCAAGCACAACCTGCTGCCGCTCAGCGATCTCAATAGCCGCAGCACCGTCTTCGTCTGCTGGTACGAGACCAGCCCGACATGGAGTGGTGACATGTTCCGCATCATGAAGGCGATGTCGAACGCCTAGCCGATCAGGCTGATGCGGCAGTCGTTGACGTTGGTGCGCGTCGGCCCGGTGACGATCGAGTCGCCCAGCGCTTCGAAGAAACCATGGCCGTCGTTGTCCTCGAGCCGCGCGCGCGCGTCGATTCCGGCGGCCTTGGCGCGCGCCAGCGTGTCGGGTGAGAGGCGAGCGCCGGCGATGTCCTCGATGCCGTCGACACCGTCGGTGTCGCCGGCCAGCGACCACACGTCCGGCCGGCCGCCGAGCTCCAGCGCCAGCGCCAGCAGGTATTCGACGTTGCGCCCGCCGCGGCCCTTGCCGCGTACCTCGACCGTGGTCTCACCGCCGGAGATCAGCGCCACGGGACGGCCCTTGCCCGAGAACTCGCTGATGCGTCGCGCGTGCTCGCGCGCCACGTCGCGCGCGAGACCCTCGATCGCGTCACCAAGGATCACCGGCTCGTAGCCTTCGCGGCGCGCAACGCCGGCGACGGCCTCTAGTGCGCGCATCGGCGTGACGGTCATCACTGTTGTGGCGTGCGACAGGCGTGAGTCGCCGGGCTTCGGTGTCTCCTCGATGCGACCGGCGGCGCCCGCTTCGAGATGGGCGCGCACGGCTGGCGGCGGATCGATGCGGTACTTCGCCAGCACCGCCTGCGCGTCGGCGAAGGTCGAGGCGTCGGCGACGGTCGGGCCCGAGGCAATCACGCCGGGATCGTCGCCGGGCACATCGGAGATCAGATAAGTCACGATGCGCGCCGGCCGCGCGGCCAGCGCCAATCGGCCGCCCTTGATCGCCGAGAGATGCTTGCGCACCACGTTCATCTCGCCGATCGGCGCGCCGCTGGCGAGCAGTGCACGGTTCACCGCCTGCTTGTCGGCAAGGCTGAGCCCAGGCGCCGGCGCGGTGAGCAGCGCCGAGCCGCCACCCGAGATCAGCGCGATCACCAGGTCGTCGGCGCTCAGTCCTTGCACCATCTCGAGCATGCGGCCGGCGGCGGCGCGACCGCGCTCGTCGGGCACCGGGTGTTTGGCGATGACGCATTCGATGCGGCTGGTCGGCAGCTCGTAGCCGTCGCGCGTGACGACCAGACCGCTGAGCGCGCCGGTCCAATTGTCCTCGACGGCCTTGGCCATCGCCGCGGCGGCCTTGCCGGCGCCGATCACCAGGGTGCGGCCCTTCGGTGGCTGCAATTGCTTGAGGTAGGGCGTGAGGCAGACCTGCGGCGAGGCGGCGGCGATCGCCGCGTCGAACATCGTGCGCAATTGTCTGAAGGCGGTGTCGCGATCCATGGGGACAGGTGCGGCAAGCAAGCGATTGGTCGGGCGGCGATGGTGTCATAGAGTGCGCGCCATGTCGTCTCTTCTGGCGGCGGACGAGCCGCCCGCGTTCACCGCGTACAATCCCGACGGAAAATTCCCGCTGCTGCTGGCCTGCGATCACGCCGGCAACGCGGTGCCGCGCGCGCTGCAGAATCTCGGCCTGCCGCGCACCGAGCTCAGCCGGCATATCGGGTGGGATCCCGGCGGACTCGATGTCGGCCGCCGTTTGTCGGAGCTGCTCGACGCGCCCTTCGTCGCCTCGACCTATTCGCGGCTGGTGATCGACTGCAATCGCTGGCCCGGCGGCGCCGGCTCGACGCCCGAGGTCAGCGACGCCACGCCGGTGCCGGCCAATCGCGCGCTCGACGAGGCAGCGGTGATGGCGCGCGCCAATGCCTGCTTCTGGCCCTATCACAACGCGCTCGACGACGTGCTCGATCGCTTCGCCGGGCGCGGCGTGAAGCCGGCGCTGTTCGTGGTGCACAGCTTCACGCCGATCATGCGCGGCATCCAGCGGCCCTGGCAGCTGGGCGTGCTGTGGCGCCACGACGCGCGGCTGCCCAAGGCATTGCTGGCGGCGCTACGCGAGATCCCCGACATCTTCGTCGGCGACAACGAGCCGTACTCGGCACGCGATCCGGTCGAGTACACGCTGCAGGCGCATGCCGAGCCGCGCGGCCTGCCGCATTGCTCGATCGAGATCCGCCAAGACCTGATCGGCCATCGCGACGGCGCCCTGCACTGGGCCGAACTGATCGCGCCAGCGCTGCGTCGCGCGGTCCAGGAGTCGCTCGCGGTCGCAGAAGCGGCTTAAGGGGGGCGGCGAGGCTCTGTGTATAACTCATTGGCAATGCGTTGGTTTTATTAGGCGACTTAAAGTGTCGTCTGATCATTGCTGACGGAAATTATATAGTTCTTTCAATGACTTGACTGCTCGTTTGACAGCCAGAAGCCACCCCGGAAGAATGCAGGCATAGGTCTACGGATAATAAATATTCAACGATATTTGGATCGGCGCGTCAGACCGGTCGAAATCATGGGGAAGCAGATGGAGATGTCATTCGGGTGCGCGGGCCCTTAGGCCGCCAGTTCCAAACCTCGGTACGGCACGACCTCGTTCCGCTTAAAGCAGCGTCGTTCGTCCGCGCCTGATTCCCACGATCTCGGGGACTCGCCACGCCTTCGGCCACGGTGCTGAACGGGGATGGTGGCGCTCGTCCTCACGCGAATGAAGGTCAGCGTCATCATGCTCAGCAAAGCACAGTTGGTCGGTCGACTGATTGCAGTCGGCACCATTGTCGGCGTCCTCGCCGGATCGGCAGTCGGCTTCCACGAATTGCGCACGGCGAGCCGTTGCAAGACCGCCTGGGAGCACGCCGGCGACCGGTCGGGGGATCGCCTGACCGACGGCGCGGCGACGCCCTATCTCGGCATGATGCTGGCGAGCAAGCACGAGATGCCGCCCGGCTATGCCGTCGCACGCGATGATTTCCTTGAGGCCTGCCGCGCCGGCGCGATCTGGCAGGTCGTGAGCCGAGACGATGACGGCGTCTACCTGCAGGCCGTGCCGATCAGCGCCGCCCGGCAGCTTCCCCTTGCGACTGCGAAATAGACTGGAGGCATCGATCATGTCCGTCTTGAATGCCCCGTCCTCGTACGCCCGCGGCCTGATCCTGGCGACACGACGGCCGCCCGTGACGACGATCGTCCTGAACTCGCCGGAAGTGCGCAACGCGCTGCCGCCCGACGGCGTGCATGCGCTCGCCGAAGCGCTGGCGAATGCCGATCGGGACGACCAGATCCGCGCCGTCGTGATCACCGGCGCCGGCGGTCATTTCTGCGCCGGCGCGCATCTCGAATCGCTGAGCGCCACCGAGCCCTATCTGCCGTGGGCCGGCGAAGGCGGGCCCCTGCACAAGCGCCTGTCCAAGCCGCTGATCGGCGCCATCGAGGGCTACGCCACGGCGGAAGGCTTCGGGCTGGCGCTGCTGTGCGATATCCGCATCGTCGATTCGACGGCGATGTTCGGGGTCTTCGGTCGCCGGCTGGGCGTGACGGGTGACGGCACGGCGGCGCGGTTGCCGGGCATCGTCGGCGCTGCGCAGGCGATGGATATCCTGCTGTCGGGCAACGCGATCAACTGCGACCGCGCCATGGCGATCGGCCTGGCGACGCGCAAGGTGGCCAACACCGGCGCCCGCGCCGCCGCCGAGAAGTTCGCGCGCGATCTCGCGGCCTTCGCGCCCATGGCGCTGGAGGCCGACCGCCAGGTCGTGCAGCTCGCCGCCAGCGGCGAACAGCGGCGCGCGCTGCAGGCCGAGGTCGAGTGGTCGCGCGACGTGTTCGCCGGCGAGGGCCGCGCCAAGGTCGAGGAGCTTTACAGCACCGGCCAGGTGCTGAAGGGCCCCGGCTATCGCGGCGTGGCTTGACGAGCCTTATTCCTGCCTCTATCGCTTTGACATCGACGGTCCTCCCGAAAGGGAGGTGAAAAGGGAACGCCGTGCGGCCGGGCAACCGGCCAAATCGGCGGCTGTGCCCGCAGCTGTAAGCGGCGAGCGTGTTTCCAACGTGCCACTAGCGATCCGCAAGGGATTGCCGGGAAGGCGGGAACAACGCGACGACCCGCGAGCCAGAAGACCTGCCGCCGACAGCGTCATCCTTCCGACGGACGGGAATATCCGACGGAGCGGTTCACCGAGCGGTGACGCGCCCACGCGTGTCTATTGCTCGGAGGACCGTCACAATGACGCCCGCTCGCTCTGTCTTATGGCCTATCGCCCTGGCCGCCGGCCTGGGCTTATCCGTTGCGCAGGCCCAGCAGCCGCCCGCGCAACCCATCGAGCTGCCCAACCTGATCATCGGCGCCGACCGCACGCCGGTGCCGTTCAACCTGGTCAACGCCAGCGTCACGGTCGTGAACCGCGACGAGATCGAGCGCCGCCAGTGGCGCACGCTCACCGACGTGCTGAGCCAGACGCCCGGCGTCACCACGACGAACTCCGGCGGTCCAGGCAAGACGACGCAGCTCTTCATGCGCGGCATGAACGCCAACCACAGCGTGGTGCTGATCGACGGCGTGCGGGTCGACGATCCCAGCAGCGTCAACGGCGCCATGAACCTCGCGCATTTCAGGCTCGAAGGGGTCGAGCGCATCGAGGTCGTGCGCGGACCGATGAGCACGCTCTACGGCAGCGACGCACTGGGCGGCGTCATCAACATCATCACGAACAAGGGCTCGGGCCGACCGATGGCCTCGCTGTCGGTGGAAGGCGGTTCGTTCGGCACGGTCAACGTCGATGGCATGGCCAGCGGCGCCTTCGGCCGCGTGAACGCCGCCCTGGGCATCTCCGGCACGTCCACCGCGGGCTTCAGCGCCGTGGCCGACGGCAAGTCGACCAGCGGCGCGCCGGTCGACGACGACGGCTATCGCAACATCTCGCTCAACGGCCGGCTGGGCTTCGACGTCACCGACTGGCTGAAGGTGCAGTGGTTGGGCCGCTATGGCCGCACCCGCACCAGCTACGACAACTTCCTCGCCGAGGACCCCAACATCTACGAGAGCACGCGCTGGTTCTCCTCGCGTGTGCAGGCCGATATCGAGCTGTGGGACGGACGATCCAAGACGACGCTCGCCTGGTCGTACCTCGAGATCAACCGCCGCGACGCCGACGAGCCCGATCCGTTCAACTTCGTCTTCGCACCCGACAGTCGCAACCGCGGACGGCGCATGCAGCTGGAGGCCACCACCAGCCTGGCACCGTTCGAGATGTTCAGCTTCGTGGCAGGCTTCGAGGCGCGCCGCGATTCGCTGCTGTCGGAAAACTTCGACGCCACCGGCGTGCGGACCTCGACCGTCGGCGCCGAGGTCTGGACGCGCGGCGTCTTCCTCAACGCGCGCTTCACGCCGGCCGACGGGTTGTCGTTCACCGCCGGCGCGCGGCTCGAGCATCACGACACCTTCGGCACCGCCGTGACCTGGCGTCTGGGCGCGTCGTACCTGGTCAAGGCGACCGACACCAAGCTGCGCGCCTCGGTCGGCACGGCGTTCAAGGCGCCCAGCCTCGACCAGCTCTATGTCGACTTCCCGGCCTTCGGCTTCTTCGCCAACCGCAACCTGCGGCCGGAGCGCAGCACGGGCTTCGAGGTCGGCTTCGACCAGAAGCTGTTCGGCGACAAGCTCGCCTTCGGCGCCACGGTCTTCCACAACGACGTGAGCGACCTGATCGGCACGACGAGCTGCGGTGTGTTCTGCAGCACGCTCACCAACGTCGCGCAGGCACGCGTCGACGGCGTCGAGCTGACGCTCGACGTGCGGCCGTGGAGCTTCTTCAACCTGCACGCCGACTACACGTTCACCAACGCGCACAACCTGATCAACGGCGGACCCCTGCTGGCCCGTCCGCGCAACCAGTTCAACGTCAATGCCAACGTGCAGCCGCTGCCGGGCTGGTGGTTGGGCCTGGGGCTGTCGTTTCGCAGCGGTCGCTTCGAGACCGATTTCAGCACGTTCCCGTCGACGACTGTGGCGATGCAGGCATACACCGTCCTGCGCGCGACCACGAGCTACGACGTGACCCCGTGGTTGCAGGTCTTCGGCCGCGTCGAGAACGTCACCAACACCTACTACGAGGAGCCGCTGGGCTTCCGCACGCCGCGGCTCAGCGCCTATGCTGGCGCACGCGTGAAGTACTAGGAGCCCCGATCACGTCGGTTCACCTGCCGCGTCTCATCAGCCGCTTCGTCGCCGCGTGCCTGCTCGGCGTGGCGACGCTCGTGCAGGCGGCCGAGCCGCCCAGGCGCGTCGTCTCGCTCAACCTCTGCCTGGACCAGCTCGCGCTGGCACTCGCCGCGCCGGGCCAGCTGGTCGGCATCAGCGACATCTCCTACGACCCGCGCATCTCGCCGCGTTGGCGCGAGGCGCGGGCCCTGCCGGCGGTGCGCAAGCACGCCGAGGAGATCCTCGCGCTGCGTCCAGACCTGCTGATCGTCGACGACTACCTCACGCCCTCGCTGCGCAAGACCCTGCGGCTCGCCGGCATCCCGACGCTGGAGCTGGCCGAAGCCGGCAATGTCAACGCCACGCTCGACCACATCGGCAGGATCGGCGATGCACTGGGCCGGCCCGACGCCGCGCGCGATCTCGCCGCCTCACTACGTGAGGGCATTGCGCGCCTGACGACCCCGGTAACGGCGAGCAGCCCGGTCGCCGCGATCTACCAGGCCAACGGCATGACCCTGGGCCGCGGCACCAACGCCGACGGCCTGCTGCGCATCGCCGGCTGGCGCAACCTCGCCGCCGAGCGCGGCCTGTCGCTGTTCGTGCCGATCGCGATGGAGGAGCTGGTCGTCGCCGCGCCGGACCTGCTGATCCTCGATGGCAAGACCAGCGACCGCCCGTCGCTCGCCGAACAGATGATGACGCATCGCGCCGCACGCCGAGCCTTCGCCGGTGCGCGTACCATGGTGATGCCGCATAGCCTGTGGCTCTGCGGCGGGCCGCAGAATCTGGAAGCCCTGCAGCGCCTGACCGATGTGCGCGAGGCGCTGAAGCGATGAGAGGCATCATCGCCGCGCTCGGCGCCTTTGTCCTCGTGCTGTTCGCGATCTCCATCGCCGTTGGCCCGACAGGCTTTGCGCCACTGTCCGCGATCGCTGATGTGCTCGCCGGCCGCGACTCGCCAATGGCGCTGATCCTCGTCGAGTTGCGCCTGCCTCGCGCCTTGCTCGGCGTGATCATCGGCGGTGCGCTCGGCCTTGCTGGTGCCGCGATGCAGGGCCTACTGCGCAATCCGCTGGCCGAGCCCGGCGTCACCGGCGTGTCGGCCACCGCCGCGCTCGGTGCCGTGCTGACCTTCTACAGCGGCTATGCCAGCGCGGCGCCTTTGGCCCTGCCGCTCGCAGGCATCGTCGGCGCTGGCCTGGGCGCGATCCTGTTGCTGGTGATCGCCGGCCGCGATGCCACGGTCGCGACCTTGATCCTGATCGGTGCGGCGCTCAACGCGCTGGCTGGCGCGGCGACGGCGCTGGTGCTGGG